>JAAXZI010000248.1 GCA_012719955.1 Phycisphaerae bacterium
CACAAGGCCCCCTACGCCCCCGCCGGCCAACATCCCCGTGGAGCCGGCCCCGCCGGCCATGACTCATGTGTCGGTGTGCGGCATGTGCGGGGCCAAGATCAAACTCCCCTCCGATGGCCGGGTTAAACCCGGCGACCGCATCCGTTGCCCAAAGTGCAAGGCGCTCACGACTGCGTGAGTCGGTGAATCTTCATCCCCAAACCCCGGCCAACCGTGGCTATAGCCGCCCCGTGACTCAGCGATGGACGAACTACCTCGCTCTCGGACGTCACCGGTCCAGATCGCCACATGGCAGAGCCGCGGACTTCAGTGCGCGCAGGCCCGTACGATTTCGCAGGTGCGAGGACTTCCTTGCACAGAGCGCCCTGCCCAGAGCCCTGAGCCGCGCGCTGTCCGGAGTGTGGAGGTACCGACCTTTCAAGAGCCGGCACCGAGCGGAAGAATCATATCTGTGGCTTGTATGCGCAGAGAGGCCGCCTCTGCAATCAACGCCAGGTAACCGATGAACAACACGGCCCAGCCTGCCTGAGCCACGCCCGGCCATCGGCGCGACATCGAACGGAGCAGAACCACCAACCCCGCCAGCCCGACCGCCGTCATGAGGTTGTCCCGCAGCGGGTACACGGGCGGGGCCAGTGAGCTTCGCAACCCCACCGGCTGATTCACCGCGTGAAAACCGCTGAACAACACGACCACGGCCGCGCACAGGGCGGGCGCCAACACCAGCCACAGCCACTCCCGCCGTGGCACGCCAGCCTCATCCCGGGGCAGCAACCACACCCCCGCCTCAATAACCACTCCGATCAGGAGCAAGCCCATCAGCGGAAGGCAGAGCTTACTCAACAGACTGCTCAGCATGGCCAGATTGATGGCCTCATTCTCTCGTTGGCTTATCTTCTTCCAGACGGGCACAAGCTCGGCCCAATGCTGCCCCTCCCGGGCTAGAAGTTGCTCCACTCTTTCGGCCGAAAGATGCCTCCGCACATACGCGGATCGAACCTGCTCTCCGGCCTGTTTTCGCACCTCATAGGGCTGGTCGTCACCGGGAAGATCGCGCCCGAGCTTCCGGGCCATGGCCGGTATCGCCTGATCAAATCTTTCGTCAAAGCCGGGAAAACAAAATCGGTCCACAGGCGCCGCCCGGGCGCATCGCAATCGCGCCCACAAGGTCAGGAGTCGAGCGACGGCCTGCTCATCGGCCCCGGCCACCGCTTGGGCGATCAGCCGGTCCAGATGATGGGCCACAGTGGTGACGATGTAGTAGGGCTGGCTCCTGCCGAGCCCATAAGCCTGGAGGGTCGCGTCAAAACGCGGCAGACCCCGGCTGGCCATCAGTTCCCGCAGGTACATCAACGCGGCACTCGATTGGAGAGTCCAGTTGCTCTTTTCGGTCGCCAGATGCAGCGCGTCCAGCGCCGCCTCATCCTGTCCGGCTTCGAATAGCAATCTGGCCTCCGCCAGCCACAAAGCCCCGTTGTCCGGGGCGGCGGTCTGGGCCAGACGGACGATGGTCAGCGCCTGCTCGATTTGTGCCCGGGAGGGAGGCGCGGGTTGACCATCGACAACTGTGTCATAGTCCGGTTTCGTGAACTGCGCGGCGGTTTCCATGGCTGCCCACGACAGCAGTGGATATCCGCGCCAGGTCTCCGCCGGCGGCGGGCCATCGGGGCACGGCCGGCATCCGGTCAACACAAAGTCATCCGGCCACCTGCCGGCCGCCGCCCGGAGCTCTTCGCGATACCCATCCGAGAACTGCACCTCCGGCACAATCACCACTACGCAGCCCGGCGGCTGTCCGCGAGCGACCGTTCGACCACCGGACACATGGAACAGGACTTGAAAGAGAGATACCTGAAGCTCTCTACTCTCCCGCCAGCAGATGCTGGCCAGCAGCAACAGACCGATGCACCCCCAGAACCAGCGGAACCGCCACCGTTTTGGGCCACCCGGCATCAGCCACCTCCCGAGCAGGCCCCCCTGGTCGTGTCATTCTGAAACGCACCAGGTGTCACCAGTATCCACGGCGTGCTACCCAGTCGCTGCACAGGCTCGCAGACCACACCAATCGCCCATCTGCATGCTGCACTCAACCCCTATTGCGGCAAGCGCTTATGGCCCCACCCGTCCGGCCCGTGGGAATCGTCTTCGCAACGCGCTCTGGACGTGGCGCACCGCGTTCCCGATTACGAGAATCGCTGGAAACTTTACTCGCCAACCCGCTTCCTCCCCGATAGGCTCGGGGCAACAACAGGCTCGCGTGGGCGGCCATACCTTTGCTCACCAACAGCGCTAGGAGGTCACCATGTGTGAATTCCACATCTCCATCAGCGTCCTGATCTTGACGATTGCCATCCTGCTCGGGGTATCCGAAGCATCGAACCCGGCGGCCCCGAAACCGCCGCCCGAAGCGCCGGATGTGGCCGACGTTCCCTGCCAGGATCTCCGCGCCGACGGCGACTCTAACAAGCGTTACTTTCTCATCGGAACTGCGGACAAGGACAAGGCGCCCGCCAGCGGCTATCGCCTGCTGATCGTTCTATCCGGCGGCGACGGCAGCGCCGACTTTAACCCCTTCATCCGCCGGATCTACAAAAACGCCCTCAAGAAGGACTGGCTGATCGCCCAGCTCGTCGCCCCCCGCTGGGACGAGCAGCAGGCCAACCGGATCGTCTGGCCCACCCAGAGAACGCGCTACCCGGGCGCGAAGTTCACCACCGAGCAGTTCATCGACGCCGTCATCGCCGACGTACAGGCAAAGACCAGGATAGACCCTCAGAAGATCTTTCTGTTCGGCTGGTCCAGCGGCGGGCCGGCCTGTTACGCGGCCATGCTGCGCGAAGACACGCCGGTGGCCGGGGCCTTCATCGCCATGTCCGTGTTCATGCCACCGCAGGCTTCGACCCTCGCCCACGCCAAGGGCAAGGCCTTCTACCTGCTTCAGTCTCCGGACGACAAGGTCACCCGGATGCGCTTCGCGGAAGCCGCCCGGAAAGCCCTCGAACCGGCGGGCGCCATCGTCAAGTTACAGCCGTACCCAGGCGGCCACGGCTGGCGCGGCAACGTGTTCGGCATGATCTCCGCCGGCGTCGAATGGCTGGATAAGGCATCGGCCCGCTCCTCTCCGGCGGCAGAGAGCGCTCCGGCCGAATAACATCCGAATCCCATGCTTCACCACGGAGGCATGGAGAAGACGAGGAAGTGATAAGGGATACGAGCATCGTCTCGTCTCTCAACCACCATCTTTCATCCTCTCGCTGCCCGTGTCTCCGTGGTGAGCGCAGCCCCGAGCCAGTCTGTTCCCCTGCGGCGACACGGCCCTACAATTCGCACAAACACCCCATCTTCACAACTGCTATTAAATACCATGAAGACAAGCACTTACAACCATTTCAGGCCATCCCCGGGCCCCTGGACAGTCTGGCAACTTCCTTGCATGATCAGTGGATCGCACGAGCCCGATGCCGTGCCGTTCGTGGCGAGGGAGCCTGAAGCGCAAGCGAGGGACAGTAAGAGGCGAGAGCGATGGAAACCGTAGCAGCAGTGGAAATCGCGGTGGATCGGTTCTTCGAGACCAAGATCAAGATCATCGTCCTGACGCTTTTGACCTACGCCGCCCTTTGTTAGAGGCCTTGCCGCGAGCCGGCCTCTTGTCCGGGGGGGTCGCGCGCTCTTCGGTCGGCGGGGCAACATCAATTCCCCGGCATTGGGCGCAAACACCTGAGATCTGAAAGCGGTGCGAAGTCGGCTCGAAATGGTGCCGGCGGGAAATCTCGTCGCGCAGCCGGAGCACCTCGCTCGAATCAAACTCCACGATTCGCCGGCACCGCCGGCAGACCATGTGGTCGTGCGCCGGCCGGCCGAAATTCTGCTCGTACCGGGCCATCGTGTCGCCGAACTGCACCTGGTTGATGATGCCGCAATCCACCAGCAGGGGCAGGGTCCGGTAAATGGTCGCCTTGGCCACCCGCTTGCCGGCCTGCCGCAGCGAAATCAGAAGCTGCTCGGCCTCGAAATGCTCCGGATTACTGAGCACCTCCTGGAGCAGCGTGGCGCGCTCAGGCGTGTACTTCAGACCGTGATCGCGCAGGTACTCCCGGAAGATGGTCTCGGCGGTACGGATCTCGTCATCTCTCAGCGGTTTGGCCACGTTTCACCTGTCCTGCATTGTATCAGATGAAGTGCCCGTTGAGCAGCCCTCCACGGCCACGACCACGATCCCCAGCCGATCCGCCTCTTTGAGCATTTCCTCCCGGTCTACCACCAGTGTCTGGCCCGCTTCGAAGACCAGGGCGCTGGCCCGGTGGCGGCTGAGGTTCTCAATGGTGGTCGGTCCCACCGTCGGTATGTCAAATCGCAGGTCCTGGCCCGGCTTGGCCACCTTGATGAGCATCCACCCGCCGTGACGGCAGAGCTGCCCGGCCCGCTCGATCATGCGGTCGGTGCCCTCGATGGCCTCCACCGCAATGACCTCCTGCTCCTTGACGGCGATGGACTGCCCGATATCCAGCCGTCCCATCTCCTTGGCGATGCGCCAGCCGAACTCGATGTCCTTCTGCTGCGCCGGAGTGGGCTGACGGCGGGTCAGCACCCCCGGTCCGGGCAAGGCGTCCGGACAATACCGGATGGAATTCGTCAATGTGATGCCCTTTCGCGCCATGTGGTCCGCCGCGGCCCGCAGGATCGTGTCGTTCCGCCGGTCCGAAACCTCGAAAAACCACAACCGAATGCTCGTCCAGTCAGGAATGAACCGCAAGAGCCGGAACCGGCAATACATGTCTGACTTGCGGACCGAGCCGGCCATGATCGCCTCGCTCACGCCCTGCCGCCGCAGGACGCGAATCCACGTCCCCAGCCGTACCACCCCCGACCAGCGAAAATAATCCACGTGGTCGCGCAGCGCCGGATCCGTGAGCCCCTTGAGCCCGATGGCCGCCACCGGTCGTCCCGCCCGCCGGGCCCCGTCGGCCACCAGAAAGGGAAATCGCCCGGCCCCGGCGATGAGGCCCAGAGGGCCGGCGCCAGTTTCAGTTGATGTCGAACCCTGAGAGCTCACTGATCACCCGCAACAATCCCTCGCCGGAAATGACGAATGACGAAGCACGAATGGCGAATGAATGACAAAATCCGAATGACGAGGAAAGGTGGGCACTATCCCCCTGGTCATTCGGATTTCGTCATCCGTCATTTGGCGCTCACTGCTGTTTCGCGTCAATGTCCCGCTTCAACCGGTCCAACTCTCTTCTCAGCCGGCGGATCTCATTCTTCAGATCCGGCAGCTTCTGCATGATCGCCACCTGCCGCTTGCACTCCTGGATGGGCACGGCCGGCTGGCCCAGCACCGTCGCGCCCGCATCCACGCTGTTGGTCACCCCGGCCTTGGCGCCGATGGTCACGTTGTCGCCGATGACGATGTGCCCGACGATGCCCGCCTGTCCGGCCATGGTCACGTGCCGTCCCACATGCACCGAACCGGCCACGCCCACCTGGGCCACGAACATGCAATCTTCGCCGATCTTCGTTCCGTGCCCGATGGCCACCAGATTGCTGAATTTCGTCCCACTTCCGATCAGCGTGCTGCCCAGCGTCGCGCGGTCGATCGTGCAGTTCGCCCCGATCTCCACGTCATCCCCCAGCACCACGTTGCCGATCTGGGGAATCTTGATCCACTTCTCGCCCACCGGTGCATAACCGAGCCCATCCTCGCCGATCACGCTGCCGGCGTGGATGGTCACGCGGTTGCCCAACACGCACTCGTCGTAGATGACCACATTGGGAAACAGGGTTACGTCGTCGCCGATCCGGCAGCGCCGGGCAATGTAGACGCCCGGGTAGATCGTCGCGTTCTTTCCGATCTGCACCTCGTCGTCGATGTACACCCCGGGGGCGATGTTCGCGTTTTCGCCGATTACCGCCGTAGCGGAAATCTGCGCCAGACTTGACAACCCCCAGCGCGGATGCCGCCGGTAGCCGTGCAGCTTCACCATCACCGCCGTCACCGCCGCGTACGGGTCCGGCGTCCTCAGCAGGTTCAGCGGACGGTCCACGATCACATCGGGCCGGACCAGCACCGCCGAAGCCGCCGTGGTCTGCAGTTCCTTGGCGTACTTCGGATTGGATAAAAAGCTAAGCTGCCCCTCCCCGGCATCTTCCAATGTAGCCACAGACGAGATGGTGACGGTCTTGTCACCGTCAATCTCGCAAGGCATCCCTGCCGAAGCCAGAAAGCTGGCCAGTTCATCGAGCGTCAGCGTCATTCCAATTCTACCGCGTTCTTTCCCCAATACCTGAACTGGGGCAGGGGGTATAATAGAGCCGCACAGCCTGGAGTGTCAACGAATGTCCAACAGCCAGATCGCCCAGATCTTCTCCCAGATGGCCGACTTGATGGAAATCAAGGGGGAAGACCGTTTCCGCATTAATGCTTACCGCACCGCCGCCCGGGCCATCGCCGACCTCGGCGAGGACGTCGCCGACGTGGCCGCGCGCAACGAACTGCTCAAAATCCCCGGCGTCGGAAAGGGTACTGCCGCCAAAATTATCGAATTCCTCCGGGAGGGAAAGATTGGTGTGCACCAGGAATTACTGGAGCAGTACCCCCCCGGCCTGCGCCAGCTCCTCGAAATCCGCGGCCTGGGCCCCCGGAAAGTCGAGACCCTGTACCGCGAATTAAACGTCGCCAGCATCGCCGACCTCCGCGCCTGCATCGCCGACGGGCGGCTTCAACGGCTCAAAGGTTTTGGGGAGAAAACCGCCAAGGTCATTCTGGAGGGGCTGGAGTTTCTCGAACAGGCCGGCCAGCGCACGCCCCTGGGCATCGCCGCCCCCATCGCCGCCGAGTTGCGCGACGCCGTGAGCCGATTCCCCGGCGCCGGGCGCGTCGAAATTGCCGGTTCCCTGCGTCGCGGGCGCGACACGGTCGCCGATCTTGACATGGTCTGCGAAGCCGCCGACGGCAAGCCGATCATCGAGCAATTCACCAGGCTCGGCCCCGTCGCGCAAATCCTCGCCGCCGGCGAGACCAAGGCCTCCGTCCTGGTGGACCGTCCCGATGGCGCCGGCCAGATCCAGTGCGACCTGCGCGTGGTTCCGAGCGAATCCTTCGGGGCCGCCCTCCAGTACTTCACCGGCTCCAAGGAGCACAACATCCGCCTCCGCGAAATCGCCGTCAAACGCGGCTGGCTGCTCAACGAGTACGGCCTCTTCAAGGGCGAGACGCGTCTGGCCGGCCACGACGAGGCCGGCATCTACGCCAAACTCGGCTTCCCGTTCATCCCGCCCGAACTGCGCGAAAACCGTGGCGAAATCGAGGCCGACGGCCACGTGCCCGACCTGCTGGAGTACGGGGACATCCGCGGCGAACTGCACGCCCACACCACCGCCAGCGACGGCCGGCTCACCATCGAGGAAATGGTTGAGGCCGCCCGCGAGCGGGGCTATCAATACCTGGCCATCACCGACCACTCGCGCAGCTCTGTCATTGCCGGGGGCCTCTCCGCCGAGGATGTCCTGCGCCATGCCGCCGAGATTCGCGCCCTCAACGCCCGGCTCAAAGACTTCACCCTGCTGGCCGGGGCCGAATGCGATATCCTCCCCGACGGCAGCCTGGATTACCCCGACGAGGTGCTCGCCCAGCTCGACTGGGTCGTCGCCAGCATCCACGCCAGCCAGCACCTCGACCGCGACACCCAGACCCGCCGGAGCATCGCCGCCCTCGAAAACCCCTACGTCTGCGTGCTCGGCCATCCCTCAGGCCGGCTGCTCGGCCGGCGCGACGCCATGGACCTCGACTGGGATCTCATCATCAAAACCGCCGCCCGCACCGGCACGGCCCTCGAAATTAACGCCTCCTGGCAACGCCTCGACCTCAACGACCATCACGTCCGCATGGCCACGGAGGCCGGCTGCTGGCTCAGTATCAACACCGACGCCCACTCCGCCGCTGACATGGACCAGATGTCCTACGGCGTGCAGACCGCCCGCCGCGGCTGGGCCCGCAAAGCCCGCGTCCTAAACACGTTCACGGCCGCCCGCCTGCAGAAATGGATCGCCGCCAAACGCGCCCGCTGAATGACCGAGCGTACGGGTGAGCCAACCCGGCGCAGGAAGTGTGTGCCACGGCTCTTGAGCCGTGCGTGCAGGAGGGCGGGCATCCTGCCCGCCTTATCGAACACTCAGTACCGGGGGGGCCGGGGAAGTGTGAGAGATGGAGAGTATGAGAGATGAGGGGATAGGGCGACACGGAGACGACGGGACACAGGGACAGGGAGACAAGGGGACAAGGAGACAAGGGGAAGAGGGATGGAGAGATAGAGAGATGGAGCATGGGGGACGGGCGCTTGTGCGCTGGGCCCTCGCCGCCACCAGTTCCGCTTCGCTCCACTGGTGGCTACTCTCACCTGGCCCCTCTCGGGGCCATTGGCGATGACCTGAGCGACAAACACATCTCCCGCGTCAGGCGAAGCGGAGCAGCACCAATTCCGAGCCCGAAGCGCAAGCGAGGGCCGGCGAAGCCCACTTACCAATCCCTCGCTAGCGCTTCATTGATATCCGGCCAACTTCCTCGCGGCTTGCGAGGATTTCTGCAATTTGAGATCTGAAATCTGCACTCCGCAATGGGTTGCGGGCGAAGCCCGCCCTGAGGGCTCAACTCCCTCGCTCGCGCTTCGGGCTCAACTCCCTCGCTTGCGCTTCGGGTTCAAGCAGCGTGGTAGAGACGTCGGCATTGCCCAAATAAATCCGCAAAAGTCATAAAGCCAGCCACCCTGCCCAGCCATTGCCCGGTCAGCGAATTAAACGTCATAATAGGTGAAGAGGTGCGGCAACCAACGCATAAGACTCATGCGGGATCCGCAGGACACCGAGTACCACTAAAAACTTCTTATCCATTGGATCTCCCAATCTCCGGCGATACCATCAAACAGGGGCCCGGGGCGCGGCTTGATACACCGCGGAGCAAAGATCGCTCACGCGAATTCAGGCGGTCCGGGAAGATCCAATGACCTCGTCCCGGGAATCAACACTGCAAACCTCTGTTCGATAGAAAGGACACTACCATGGCAACAACGCCGCAAGACACACTGATCAGTTGGCTCAACGACGCCTATGCGATGGAGAAAAGCCTCGTTCAGGTGCTCGAAAACCATGCCAATGACGCCAAAGAGTTCCCCAACATCCGCTCCAAGGACCTGGAGCACAAGGAAGTCACCCAGCGCCACGCGGATACGCTTCGCGAGTGCATCGAACGCCTCGGCGGCAGCGTATCCGCGAGCAAGGCGGCGATGGGAACGGTCAGCGGCTTCTTCCAGGGCATCTCCACCGGCATGGCCCCCGATGAGCTGGTCAAGAACTGCCTGGCCGATTACGCTTCGGAACACTTCGAAGTGGCCTGTTACAAGGGCCTGATCGAGGCTGCCCGCATCGCCGGCCACGACGAGTTGGTTCCGATTTTCGAACAACACATTCGCGACGAGCAGGACATGATCCGCTGGCTGGATCAGAACCTCCCCAGGGTAATCGAGTCGTACATGCTCCAGCCGACCAGCGCATGACGCCCCGGCGTAGCCCATCCTTTATGACGTTTGATTCTCTCATTCGGCGATGGCGACCGAGGGCCGGCTGAAGCCGACCACCCAACTCGGCGGGTGGCCCACCTCTTCCAGAGGTGGGTTCACGATTTGGGCAACCGATGAGGGTGCCGACGGCATCAGCCGCAAGCCCGGCTGATGCCGGTCACCCGGCCTGTCATTACCCGGTTAGAGCATCAAATGTCATCAAGGGCTTGGGAGCGTTTGTCAGAGTCTGAGGAAAAGTCGCTCCCCCCGCTCTTGCGGCAGGTGGTTCAAACAATCACCTGCATCACGACTCCCAGGATGATGCAGGCAGTTGCTACCGCGCGCATGGAGTCCCTCTGAATCACTGGGTCCACACGCGAGGCTCAAAGAAGCGCAACGACTCCAAATACGATCAGCTCAAAGCCAACCTGGCCGCAAACGGCGGAGGAGCGATTAACCAGGCCAGGTATGATGAGCGCGATTAGTAAAACCACGGCACTGGCAATCAGGTTGCTCCGGTCGCGCTTCAGCGCACCTCTTATCCACAGCAACAAGGAAATGCCCAGGACGACCCACGCAACCGCCATCCCTCGGCCCTAGTCCCTAGTCCCTCGCCCCTCGTCCCTCGTCCCTCAACCTGGCCACATTCTCCGCGAACTGCCTTTTGTAGCGTTCCTCCAGCTTCGCGCGCAGCCCGTTGTCCGCAGTGACCACGACCAATTTCGTCAGCGGAAAATCTCCCAGCGACAGGGTCAAATTCTGTCCACTGAGCTTCGCGGACACATCCTTCACGCCCTCCGGTTCAATCACGAACGCCTGGGCCCGCGGCATCCAGGCCGGCAGCGTCACCGATACCCGCCCCTGCTTCACCGGCTGGTAGGTGGTTCCCTTCGCATCGTTCTCGTACTGATCGTTCACCACCAGCAGTACGATCGTATCCCCACCGGCCGCCAGCGACCGGACCCACAACCCATCGCTCTCCACGTCGTTCAGCTCCGCCGGGCAGGCCAGCGACAACACCGGTGCCGCCGTGCGCACCTGGGCCCCCAGCAAGCCCACCTCACGCCACAGGCGCCGCGCTTCCGGATCGTTCGCCCCCATCCCCTGGGACTGCCCCGTGGGCGTGAACCACCAGAACGACAATCCCTTCGCCCCTGCCGCCAGGGCGTAGAAGACCTCGATCCGCTTCTCCTCGGGCGTGGGATAGCGGAAGAACTGGCTCTGCTCCGCCTCGAATTTCCGACCTCGCCGGCTGGCATAGAGAATCACGTGCAGGGGCCGCGGGGCGCTGGCCGATCGCGCCACCGTCGCCACCGCGTTCACGAAGGTCGCCTTCCGGTACAACGCCAGCCGCTCCGGGTGTTTCGTATACGTCTCCCACAAGCGGGCCTGGTAGTACGGATCCACACTGAGCACGTCCGGCAACTGACCGTAGGTGTACCAGTTGTCCGGCTTGAAGGTCATATCCAGATTGAGCATCTGCGATACGCCGGCGTTCGCCGCGCGCAGTTCGCTCACCCGCGTCGTGCACCACTGGGCCAGCAGCCCCACCATCTTGTCCGCCGGAACCCCCTTGGCCTTGAAATCTCCGCAATCCGGCTCGTCGTGAATGAAAAACGCATACGGATCGTGGGTCCCCCACTTGCCCGGCTCGTTGATCATCCTTCGCAAACCGAGCCGGTCGCAGAACTGCCCGCCGGCCTCGGTTCCGTAAAACCAGGACAGCATCGGCGAGCCGACCTGCGGCATCTGCACATTGATGTGGTGGGCCACCAGTTCGCGCACATACGCCTGGGCGCCGGCCGTATCCCCCTCCTTGCCCCCCCGCCCGCCCCCCAAGCCGTAGGCGAACTCATCCGCGAACACACGTACCGCCGCCGACGCGACCCGCCCGTCCGCGTACCGTCCCGCAAAATGATGCGGCCGGCCCCGTTCCAGCGGCGCGGGAAAATCGATCACCACCGGCACGAGCTCCATTGCCGGATCGGTAACCGCCGAAACCGACGCCTCGACAGGCCGGCCATCCAGCAGGAACCGCGCGGGCGCAAGCCCCGATCTTCCGGGATACCGGAAATAGAGGTATGCCCGCCGGAGGTCCGCCGAGAAGCTGATGCTCTCGATCCGCGGCGGATCCTCACGGACGACCACCTTCACCGGCAGTCGCCCGCCATCGTGCACCAGCGTCACTTCCACTTCGCCCCTCCGCGGGGCCCGCCGTAACCGCACGATGATCTCACATACGCCTCCAGGCGCGACAACGGCCGGATCCACCTTCCACCACACCGGCTCCCCCACCGCCTGCAGCTTTGCCAACTCTCCGGCGTCCAGCTTGGCGAAGTAGAGGCTCGCGAATTTCTTTCGAAGCCGCTGGTCGTCATAGGCGATCGCCTTCGAAAGGCTCACCCCGTCCAGCAGTACGTCTTCAATCTTCAGCGTTCCCGCGGAATCAGCCTCATTCCGCACCACCACATGGAGCGATCCGCCCACCGGCCGGTTCCGGTGCGTCGCGGTGATCTCTTCCAGCGTTTTGCCCGCCTTGAGCGCCGCATCCCCGAACCAGAACGCCGAAAACTCCGGGAAAGGCTGGTCGGGCCGATACCGCGCCTCCAGCACTTGGGGCCGTGCCGAGGCCTCACCGACCATCAGGAAGAGGAATACCACAGGGATGAAGGCAGACACGTACCGCAAGGGATCAACTCCATAAAGCGAGAATCATGCACTCCAAGAGGGAACTACCACTAACAGACGGGTTGCCTGCCCGCAAGCCCCAAATGAAGATCAGCGGCCCGGGGCGTGTGCCGCCCAGCGCCTTGTCGAGAAAGCAGACCCGCGTCTTACTTGCATTCCGGACTGGCCTGCACGCCCTCGCCGCTGAAGCACCTCTGCAAAATGCCGAAATCGTCCTGATCGACATCCCCGTCAGAATCGATGTCCGCCTTCTCGCACATCGAGCTCCCGTTGTGCGGGGACCCCACCCCCGAGATGCACAGAATGAACTTGTTGACATCGAACCTGTCCACGTCCCCGTCGTCATCGAGGTCCCCCGGAATCACCGGCGGGCAGCCGTTCATGCCCTCACCCGGGCCGGCCGGAACATCCGGGCATTCGTCGAGCGGGCAGGTATTGGCCGGATATCCGGGATCGCCGTACCCGTCGCCGTCGGTGTCCGTGCAGGAATCGCAGGCATCACCGATACCGTCGCCATCCGCGTCACCGGCCGCCGCGCCGAGCTCGCGGTCGAGTTCGTCCCACATGTAGGGCAGGGCCCCGTCGTAGTTCAGCGCCCACATGCCCACGCCCTTGAGATTGCGCTCCTTGGCAAGCCGGCATTTGAGCCCGACGCTCTCGCCGTCGTCGTACCACACCTGGTGCCAGTTCGTGCCGTCATGCCAGCGATACCAGGGCGTCTGCGACACCGTATCCCAAAGCCGGCCATGGATCAGCGCCGCCCCGTAATCGTCGCGGAACCGGGTGGAGCTGACAAAACTGATCCTCGCCGAGCGCGGCTCCGATGTTTGGGTGGTCCAGTGCCCGCCGTAAGAGGGATATCCCAGGATCAGCTTCTCGGGGTTATTTCGCGTGACCGTCCCGTAATCGTCATCAAGCGTTCTGGTCAGGTTGCGCGACCCGCCGGTGAGCGGCGCACACGGCCCGCTGGTGGCGCTCCCGCTGTAGTAGTAGTTGTAGCCCATAATGAAGATGTAATCGCAACTGGCCGCCAGGCCCGCGAGGTCCCAGCCTCCCCAGTTGACCGCCGGCCCCGCGAAGCTCACCTCGGAGCCGGGCAATTCGGTATGCAGGTACGCCGTCAACTCGGCCATGAAGGCATTCAGCGCTGCCCCGCGCCAGGGCGGACTATTGCCGCCTTCAAAATCGATATTGAGTCCGTCGGCTTCACCCGCGAGTATCTGGGCCTTGATATTCTCGAAAAACGCGTTTTTGTAGGCCGGCGTGGTGATGAGCGTATAGATGCTCGAGGGGTCGAAATTGGTCGCCACCAGGATGACTTTGACGCCATGGGCCCGGGCTTGGGCCAGGCTCCCCTTCCAGCGCGAGTGGTTCGGCCAGCCGTGCGGGTTGCTGATGGTACCATCGGCATTGGCCTCCACTGAGAAGAACGCCGCATGCGTGAGCAGATTCCAGCGGATGTTAGCCGCGCCCTCGACACTCTCCCAGTACGGCAGGTAACCGAAAATTGCCTTGCACGGCCGGAGGGTGGCGCTGCCCTGTTGCGCCGAGGCCGATAACTTTGCAGGCACGACCACCTTCGGCGGCGGGTCATCCAGCGGGTCGTTCAGATGAGCGGCCCATTCCATCGCGTGCAGGCTCGGCGGCTCCGCTATCGTCTGCCCCAGTCCAACCGCCACCTGACATGCAAGAACCCCAACGACCCATAAAGCAAGTTTGACAGGCACGAAGAACCCTCCCACCAAAATCCGCGACTCTGCACTCTAATTGTAAGCACAGAATCGGTGCGTCGCGAGAACTTTTTAATCTCAATATCTTGTGCCCCACGCCACCGGTCTCACCTACCCCCCGATCCGCTCCCTATAAGTTCCCCCGCACCACCACTTTGTCGACCAGATGCCGCTTGGTTCGTGGACGAAATCACGATATAGTATGCTGAGGTTCAGTGACCTTTCCGGTCCGGGAGTTTCGCGCTTCGACCCATGAGGGGGGCAGGATGCCGGCCCTTCGGCAGTGGCGGCCGGCTTTTCTGGACGGCGGGCCCCCTGCCCGCCTGACGTGGCGCGGAACGGGGGTGCTGGAAAGGGCGCCTGCTCTGTCGCGGAGCACTGTTTTGGGGGTTTCTGATGCACTGTTTGAAGTATGTTGCGCTGATGGCCGCCGCTCTCCTTCTGTGCGGACCGGGAGCCTACCCGGCCCATGCCGGCGTCCAGATCGGCGTCGCCACGCCCATGCAGAAGGTCATGATCGAAGGCCAGAAAAAAGGCTGGCCCTTCGAGGCCCAATACGAAGGCTGGCTGGCCGGCTCCTACAGCCTCTCCCTGGCCCGGAACGAGCATGAGGCCTTCCAGGTCGTGGCCATCCCCGACCAGAACCTCACCAACGCCCGCGTGACCGTTTCAACCCTCCAGCCCCAGTCCGGCCAGGGCCCCTTCAACGGCTCCGTCAACGTGTGGCTGGTCGGCTACGTCCGCTGCTCCAGCCAGCCGCGCTCCGACTTGGACATCCAATACCCCCCCTACCTCGTGGACTACAAGGGCGGCTGGTGGCCCGACCCGCTCCTGACCTTCACCAACACCTGCAACATCACCGCGAATGATCGGGTCGCCTACTGGGTCAACGTCGCAACCACCTCGAATACCCCCGCCGGCGACTACACCGCCACAGTCACCTTCCAGGCCGACGGCATCAGCCCCATTCACCTGTCCTTGACCGTGCGCGTCTGGGGCTTCACCCTGCCGGCCAAGCCCACGCTGCCGACTGCCTTCTCCATCGACAGCCTCTGGCAGGCCGGTTGGGTCTACGGCAGCGCCTGGAACGACAACATCCGCACCAAGTTCTACCAGATGCACCAGGCTCACCGCCTGAGCATCACCGAGCTCTATTCGCAACCCAACTCGTCGAGCTTCTTTGCTCCCTATCTGTCGCTCAATAACGCCTTCTGCCTGAGCCTGGTGCCCACCAAAGACCCCAGCGGCCTCTCCGCGCTCTACAACTACTTCAAGGGACTGGGCCGTCTGAACGAGGCGTACGTTTACGGCTATGACGAAATCGCCCCGGAGAGGTTCGCCGAAATGCACAACACGTTCATGGCCCTGCACAACACCTACCCCGGCCTGCGGACCATGACCACCGCCTACGACGCGAGCTTTGGGACCGCTGCCAACAGCTATTTCCTGCGCGATTCGGTCGACATCTGGGTTCCCGGCATCACCTCCTTCAATCGGGCCGCCGCCCGGCAGCTCCGGGCCGAAGGCAAGGACATGTGGTGGTACATCGCCGAAGGCCCCCGCCACCCCTATCCCAACATCTACGTTCAATATCCCGCTATCGAGGGGCGTCTACTGCCGGGCGTGATGAGCTTCAAATACGAGGCCGGCGGATTGCTCTATTACGCCGTCACCAACTGGGGCTACTACAACGGCCTGCCCAAGAATCAACCGATCACCAGCGGCCCCTACACCAACTGGAATCCCATTGTCTCCTGGACCGACAAGTACAACGGTTACCTCGACGGCGACGGCCAGCTCTACTGCGCCGGGCCGCCCAACGTCGGTCCTCTGCCGACCATCCGCCTCGAAAACATCCGCGACGGCCTGGAGGACTACGAGTATCTCCACATGCTCAAAACCCTCGCTGCGCTGGTTGGCCGATGCCCCACGGATAATCCCGAGCAGGAGGCGTTCCTCCAGACCGCCGACTTCCTGCTGAATGTGCCCTCCAACATCATGGCCAGCATCAGCAGTTACACGCGCAATCCGGCCGTGCTCTATGACTACCGCCGTCAGGTCGCCGAAACGATTCTCCAGGGCCAGGCACTGGCGTCCACGCTGGGCATTCCTCCCGATACCGACGGCGACAACGTGGGCGATCCCTGCGACAACTGCCCCACCATTCCCAATCCTGATCAGCTTGACACCGATGGCGACGGCGCCGGCAACGCCTGCGATGACGACGATGACGGCGACGGCGTGCCGGACCTGGCGGACAACTGCCCCCTGAATCCGAACGATACCCAGGCTGATGCCGACGGCGACGGCCTCGGCGATGCCTGCGACAACTGTCCCGACGCGGCCAACCCCGACCAGCAGGACAGCGACCACGACGGCATCGGCGATCTCTGCGACAACTGCCCCGACGTGGCCAACCCGGACCAGAAAGACGAGGACGAGGATGGCCTCGGCGATGCCTGCGATCCCACCCCCCACGGCGGCCCCCGCCTGGCCGAGTCGTTCGACGGCATGCTGACCGGCGATCAGAAAATCGGCTCGTGGAATCAGGAGTCCATGCTGAACCGCTGGCCGCTCACCCTGGGAACCGTTCCCGGAACCTTCACCTTCAACAAAGGCCTCACTCCCGGCGGCGGGGCGCTCAATACCAACCGGCTCTACGTGTTCCGTATGACCGCCAATCTCAATATGCCCATGTCCATCTGGTACGGCCCCGGAAACGACGGCATCGACCCCACCGGCACCCTCCACGGGACCGACGACAAGCCGCTGACCCTCGAATTCGCGGTGGACTTTCGCGGTGAACCCTACGGCAAGTACTCGAACCTCTATTTGGAACTTTCATACCGCGACGAAACCGGTGATGACTTCGCCCCGCGCACGGGCATGACCACTGAAGACACCAATCTCGGCAACGGCGATCAGGGGCCCTGGCGCGCCACCCGCGTCCATCGCGCTCTGGCGTTCGGTTCCTTCACCTCCATCAACCGCACAAGCGGCTTCAACGAGGTCGGCAGCATGGCCGCCCCCTGCTACTTCGACGGTCTGCGCTGGCACTACGCCCCTTATCTCACGGACATCAATGGTACAACCCTCCAGCTCTGGAAAAGCATCCACGGCGGCGTGTCCATCTTTAAGATGGTTGTCCGGACCAATACCGTCCTCCTCTCCATCAGGAACCCCGGCGCTACCGACTACGGTCCTTTCGAAGTCGCCCGCGCCTACACCGGCCCCTTCAACCGTCTCAGCATAACCCTCGGTAATCCTCTCCGTTCCGACGCCACCGACAACCTGGTCGATAATATCGAGCTGCGTAACGGATTGATCGTGGTCCCCGTCCAACGCTTCGCCCCCTTCGACTTTGACAAGGACAAGGACGTGGACCAGGACGACCTCGCCGTCTTCAAGGCCTGCCTCACCGCGCACGGCATCGCCCACGACGGCAGCGACAAGTGCGCCAGTGCCGACGTCGATGGCGACAACGACGTTGACCAGGAGGATTTCGGCCGATTCCAGCTCTGTCTGTCCGGTCGGGGGAAACTTGCCGATCCGGATTGCGCCAACTGAGAGTCTGGAAGCGGTTCCGGAAGGATGTGAAGTACCGCTCTTACGCAGTGGTGGAAGGCAAGTGTGTTTTTCAGAGGTCCGGCTCAAACGCCGCGGCACACATGGCCGCAAACGGCCTGTCCGCGGCGCATGCCGGCGCCGGCCGTTCTGCGATCACGCGCTTTCGCGCTCCGCCTGGAACTTGCGAACCGCCTCGCACTGCATCGGATCCCCGCAGCACACGTCGCGGATGAACTCGTAGTAGACATCCTTGCTCAAGCCGTACTCCGGCCGAAGGCTGCACTTCAGGCAGATCCGCGGCCGCGTGGCCGCCCCACCCGTGATCATGGACTGAATATAAACCTGGTTGCGTCCGGCAAAACACTTCATCCGGGCATTGAGCTGACGCTCCATCATGGAGAGGTTGCCGCGCAGCTCCTCCTCCGTGACCGGCGGCGGACCGGCCATCGCCGCCTGGTGCGCCTTCAGCGCCTCGCTGATGGCCGCCTCCAGCCGGGCCTCGTCAACCGGGTAGGCCACGAACCCCCTGGCCCCCAGCTTCATCGCAATAGCCTGATGACCGCTCGTGCCCCGCATCGCGATCAGAACCACCGGAAGCTTGACCTCGTTTTGCTTGAGATACTTCAGCAGACGCGTGCCCTCTTCCTTCTTGAGGTCCTGCCCCACAACCACGATGTCCGGCCGTTGACGGGCGATCTCCTTGACGCCGGCCAGCAGGTCCCTGAAGCCCATGACCGTATGATGCTGTCCGCGGATCATTCCCTCCAACTTGGAGCGGACCGAATCATCATGGTGTATGACCAGTACTTTGGACACCTCAAGCTCCCTGAATCAAAGCGGTTAACCTCTCGGGTGAGGACCGACTACTCGCAGCATTCCAGGCATGCCCTCCCGCCGGGAGGAACCTTCCCCCGGCTGAATTTTAACCCCCACCGGGTGTCGAAACAACCACGGCTCTCCGGTAACATGATCGCGCATGGCCATGGACCCGTCCCGGCCGCCCTATCCCCGCGCGGCCTCCACCGGCGGGCCCGGCAGGCCCAAACAAGCCAGACAGGCCGGGTTGTCGCGATCGAGAGACAACCGCCTGGCGGGACAGGACAACCACGAATGGACGTAATGAACATGGTCGGAATTGCCAAAAGAGCCATCCTGGGATTGACGCTAACGGGCATGATTCTCTACGGCGGAGGTTGCAGCTTCAGGACCATCGGGGCCTACCTGCTGAGTGACTTTCTCCGGGGCGGCAGCACACTGACCGAGATCACCGAAGCGACCGGCGCTCCCAGCCTGGACTCGATCTTCGGCGATCTGATCGGCGCCGCAACCTGACGTACCCGCCGGACTTCCGGCGCGAGCAGTCTCCCTCAACCCAGGCTTTCGATGGGGAAGACACCGAGTCTGAGTCTTTTTTCAGTTCAAGCCAGCCTCCGGCCGTCCTGCCGGCCACTGACGCCGAAACGCGGCAGGGTGTGGTAATTCTTTGTGGCGGGGTGGCGCGAGGTCCCGGAGGGCGTGCATCTTGCACGCCTTTGAGGCGGGCAGGATGCCCGCCCCCCTGATGAACCCGGTCGCTTCACCATAATCCTTTGCCAAACCCATGAGGCGCACCTCAGTGACAGGCGCGCAGACAGTTGCTATATTGCAGGGTATGCATCCCCTCACGCTGTTACCTTTTCTCGTGGTCGGAGTGCTGCTCGCCTGGGTTCTGTATTACGCCGTGAAAGATCACTTCGCACCCAAGTACGGCCCGGGGCAATGCCGCCAGTGCGGCTACGATCTGACCGGCAACGTGTCGGGGCGATGCCCGGAGTGCGGGAAGCGCTTTCGAGCCGGCACGCGCTTGCCCTGGGAACTGTAGAATCCAGGCTTACCATCGCCCCATCCAGTGGGTGAGCCGGAACAGCGCCTGGTCCTTGCCGGCCGGGTCGATCTTTGCCCGCCGGACGGCGCTTTCCAACAGCGCGATGGATTCGTCGTAGGCCTGGCGGTCCACGGGGAACGGGTGGCCGTCTTTGCCACCGACGGCGTAGCTGAACGTGCCCGGATCGGAAGGCGACCAGCGTTTGGTAATGTCCCGCCGGCAGGCCGGCGTTCCGTAGATCAACTCGGCGATCAACGCGAGACTGCGCACCGTGGCCGGCCCGACGCCGGGAGCTCCCAGCAAACCTTCGAAGTCCGCGGGGGGGCGCTCGTGGATGGTCCGCAGCACCTTCGCCAGCCGGCCGGGGTTGATGTCTTCGGCACGCACGTCGTGATGGGCGGGCATGAACAGCGACGGGCCGGCGGTGATCTCCCGCAACAGCTTGTCCGGGTTCATGCCGGCCAGTTCCGCCGACTGCCGCCGGGAGGCTTCCGCTTCCGCCGCCACCATGTTGAGCAGATCCGGCCCCCTGGCCGGCGGCGAAGCCACCCCGCTATGCGGTTCACAAATAAAGCTCCAAAGGAGGGCGGGCATCCTGCCCGCCTTCGGAGGGGCGAGCTCCTCACCTGTCCTCGGGATGGCAGACTTCTTGCCCGCCTCTGCTTCTTCCTGGCCGGAGGAGCCCAGAAGGGATTCGAGGCGGGCAGGATGCCCGCCCTCCTGAGGCTTGCGGCGGGCAAGATGCCCGCCCGCCAAGGTTGGCTCCAATGCATTACCCAGCCAGTGGTATCGCCGGGCGTAGCCGTTGGCGTCGTTCATGCCCTGCTGAACCACGCACCAGTCGTTCTGATCGGTGAAGAAGAAGTGGTGCGTGTAAATCTGGTAGCCGTCCTGGACGGCCGCGCTGTCCACCTTGGCCGACATCCGCGAGGCGTAAATGAGCTGATCCCCGGCCAGCGACCGGGCGTCGGCCGTGCGGGCGATCTCCTCGGGCGTGGCCCGCGAATGAGCGCCCTTCCCGCCGGCCGCGTGAATCCCCAGGTCCGGCCCTATCCTCCGGTAAGCCTCTTTGATGGCCCCGCAGGTCACGGTGGTGAGCCCGCTGGAATGCCAGTCAAACCCCAGCACGCAGCCGAACGCCTGGAACCAGAGCGGGTCCGACAACCGCCGGAGCATCTCCCCCGGCCCGCGATCCGCCACGATGAGCTGAATGATCGGCCCGGCCAGCCGGTGCATGCGCTCAAACAGCCACTTGGGCGCCCGGCCGGTGTGCAGCGGCGAATCAGCGGTCTGACGTCTCATGGCCACCCATCATAGCCGTTTCCGGCCGGAGATGTGACGACGCGGATCCTCGGCCCATCCTCAGCCAGCCGGACCGATGGGCCATCCAGGAGGGGATCTCAACCGCACTGGCGGGTTGGTGCTGCCGGGCACCGGACCACAGGCGGTGGATCCGGCGTCCGGCTTCTTGCTTATCCCTGCAAGTTCCCCTGATAATGCTCTTAGCGTATAAGAAATCCAGCAAAACCGAGCGGCGGATCGAACATTTCTCAGGAACCGTCGGACGCGGACGCCGGATCCTGACCTGGACGTTGGGAGACGTGAAGCGGAGGAATCCCTATGGCAAGGCGACTCTATCATTCAGGGACCGTCGTAACGCTGCTGATCAGCGGGTTGGCCTTCGGAAACCCGACGACCCAACCAGAGCCTGCCGCCGGCGTCTTGTCGACCACCACGCTCCGCGACTTCGGGGCCCGGGGCGATGGGCGGGCCGATGATACGGCCGCTATCCAAAAGGCCATCGAGTCGGGCAAAGGCGTCGTCCAGTTTCCCAAGGGGGTGTATCGTATCACCCGGCCGATCGTCATCGACCTGAACAAGGTCGGCTACACGGCGCTCACGGGAAACGGCGTGGCCCAGATCGTGATGGCCGGGCCCGGCCCCGCCTTTCGGATCATCGGAACCCATTTCAAGTCGGCCGCCCCCTCCGGCTTCGCGCCGGAGATCTGGGACCGCCAGCGCATGCCGCTGGTCGATGGCATCGCGATCCTGGGCGCGCATGACAAGGCGGTCGGCATTGAGGCGTCCGGCACCATGCAACTGACCATCAGCCGCGTGCTCATCCGCAAGGCGCTCCACGGCATACACCTCGTGAAGAACAACCGCAATATCACCATCTCCGATTGCCACATCTACGACAACCGCGGGGCGGGCATCTACTTCGACGATGCCAATCTGCACCAGTCAAACATCACCGGCTGTCACATCAGTTACAACGACGGGGGCGGGATCGTTACGCGCGCCGGCAACGTGCGTAACATCCACATCACCGGCTGCGACCTGGAGAGCAACATGAGCCCCGGGGCCAAACCCTCGGCAAACGTGCTGATCGATTCCCGGGGCGGCAGTCACGGCACTGCCGAGGTGGCCATTACCGGCTGCACGCTTCAGCACAACAGCACCTCGCCGGACTCGGCCAACATCCGCATCATCGGCCGGAGCACCCCGGGTGATGGCCAGGAGCAGGTCCGCGAGGGACACGTAACCATTAGCGGGAATGTGCTCAGTGACGTTCAGGTGAACATTCATTTGAGCCATTGCCGCGGCGTGGCCATCACCGGCAACACCTTCTGGATGGGATATCGCCACGACCTGCTGGCCGAAGACTCCTCCAACATCGTCGTCGGCCCGAACAATTTCGATCGTAACCCGCGTTACACCTACGGCGTGGGCGCCAAGGCGAACCACGGCGTGGTGTTTCGCAATTGCGAAGACTGCACGCTGACGGGTCTGCACATCAACGGCGTGCAGAAAGCTCCCGCGGGATTGCTGATCGCGAACTGTCGGCGTATGAATATCACCGGCTGCACCATTCTCAACTGCGATAACGCCGGGTTGTTGCTGGACAACGTGGCCCACAGCCACTTGTCCGGGTGCATCATTCGTGATGACCGTCCCAACAGCACATCCGCTTCTCTCAAGATCACCGGCGGCGAGGGCAACATGATCGTGAACAACATGCTCGGCACGCCGCCTGTTGTATCCGGCCAGGTGGGCGTAGTCAGAGACAATGTCCACCCTTGATGACGTTTGATTCTCTAACCAGGTGATGGCGGGCCGGGTGGCCGGCTGAAGCCAACCACCCCGCTCGGTGGGTGGCCCTCCTCTTCAAGAGGTGGGTTCACGATTTGGACAACCGATGATGGTGCCGATGGCATCAACCGCAAGCCCGGCTGAAGCCGGAGTGAGTCTGAGGCTGGAGATGTGTTTGTTGCTCAGGTAATCGCCAGTGGCCCCGAGAGGGGCCAGGTGAGAGTAGCCACCAGTGGAGCGAAGCGGAACTGGTGGTTGCGAGTGTCTGGTACACAAGTGCCCGCCCCGGCCGGGGCAGGGTGAGATGCTGGTGAGCGGTCTCACGCCGCCCCTGCGGGGCGTGTGTCCACCTGAAGGTGGCGGTCTGTAGTGCGCTCAGTGCCCTTTTCTTATTCGGTCCGATTCAGCCGGCTTCAGCCGGGTTTGCCCACCATTACTGATTTAATTTCACAAGAGTCATCTTGCACGCCTTTGAGGCGGGCAGGATGCCCGCCCCCTGATGTGTCCGGCCGCTTCATCAGAAACCATTGTCAGATCTGGGCGTACCGGGAATGAGCGAATCCTCTTGATTCATCTTCCCACGGCGTTACAGTTGCCGTGAGCTGCGTCCAGGAGATTGCTATGCCTCGTCATCACGATACCGCATTGTCGCGTCGCTCCGTTCTCCGTGCCGCCGGCCTGGCTGCCGGGGGGCTAGCTCTCGGGCCTCGCTTCCGGCCGGCGGTTGCCGCCGTTCTGACCGGACGCAAAAGCACGGACATTCGCATTCGAGCCGTCCACCACGACTTCGAAAACCACCGCTTCCGCACCCCGCTCAAATTCGGCGGATCGCGGATGGACTATTTGGCCGTGCTCAACGTCACCGTCCGCGTCGAACGGCCCGACGGCCAGTCCGCCGAGGGCTTCGGCTCCATGCCACTGGGCAACGTGTGGTCGTTTCCGCCGCGGTATGTCCCGCCGGAGCAAAGCCTGGCGGCCATGAAACGCTTTGCCGAAGAGGTCGTGAGGATCGCCCGTGACTGCGACGACACCGGCCACGCCCTGGACCTCTCCCGCCGGATGCTGCCCGAACAGCTCCAACGCGCACGGCAGGTCTCGACAGAGATGAACCTCGCCCACCCCATGCCAAAGCTCTGCTCGCTGGTGGTCATCAGCGCCCTCGACGCCGCCCTGCACGATGCCTACGGGAAGGTGAACGGCGTCAACTCGTACAACGCCCTGGGCAAAGAGTTCGTCCACCACGATCTGTCGCACGATCTCGATGAGCGCTTCAAGGGCAAGTACCTGGACGCCTACACGCTGCGCGAACCCAAGGGCACCATGCCCCTCTACCACCTGATCGGCGCGCTCGACCCACTGAGCGACGCGGACATCAAAGAGCGGCTCAACGACGGCCTGCCCGAGACGCTGCCCGAATGGATCGAGCGCGACGGGCTGACCCACCTCAAGATCAAGATGAACGGCGACGACCTCCGCTGGGACGTGGACCGCGTGCTCAGCATCGATCGCGTCACCGGCGAGACCCAGAAACGCCGCGGCGTCCAGCAATGGTTCTATTCCATCGATTTCAACGAGCGCTGCCCGAATGTGGAATACCTGCTGGATTTCTTTGCCCGGATCAGAGAGAAGAACCCCCGCGCCTTCGAGCGCATCCAGTATGTCGAACAACCGACCGACCGCGACCTGCTCGCCCACCCGGAAAACAAAATGCACGCGGCCGCGAAGATCAAGCCTGTAGTCATCGACGAATCGCTGACCGACTACGAGTCGCTGCTGCTGGCCCGCGAACAGGGCTATTCCGGCGCGGCCCTCAAGGCCTGCAAGGGCATCACTGAAGCCCTGCTCATGGCCGCCGGCGCCCTGGAGTTCAAGATGTTCCTCACCGTCCAGGACCTGACCTGCCCGGGCGCATCCTTCCTCGAATCGGCCGAACTGTCCGCCCGCGTGCCCACCGTGGCGGCCATCGAGGGCAACGCCCGCCAGTTCTGCCCGGACGCCAACAAGGAGTGGGAAAAGAAGTATCCCGAGCTGTTCATCGTCAAGAACGGGACCGTGCGGACGCAAGGGCTCACAAAGCCGGGGCTGGGGCACTGAACCCAGGATACAAATCCCCAATCCGGCAATGACGACAGAGGGCCAGCTTCAGCCGATCACCCACCTCGGTGGGTGGCCCACCTCTTCCAGAGGTGGGTTCACGATTTGGACAACCAATGAGGATACCAACGGCATTAACCGCAAGCCCGGCTGAAGCCGGAGTAAGCTGGGTGCCCCACCTCTTGTGATGTTTGCGGATCTGTTGGGGCAATGCCGGCGTCTCTGCCACGCCGGGTGGCCCACCTCTTCAGAGGTGGGTTCACGATTTGGGTAACCAATGAAGGGGCGGATGGCATCAACCGCAAGCCCGGCTGAAGCCGGAGTGAGCTTTACCAGGGGTTCCGCTTCGCTCCACCCCTGGCCGCTTACCATTCACCGCCTGGCCGCAAAGCGGCGAAAAGCCTCCGGCAATGCGTCGATGATGTCCGTCGCGATCAACGAAACCTGCCCCACCCGCTTGGCCGCCACATCGCCGGCCAGACCATGCAGATAGACGCCGGTCACCGCCGCGTCAAACATCTTCATCCCCTGCCCCACCAACGCGCCAATGAGTCCGGCCAGCACGTCACCGCTCCCGCCGGTCGCCATGCCCGGGTTGCCCGTGCGGTTCACATAGATGCGCTCACCGTCGGTGACGATCGTCCCCGCGCCCTTCAGCACCACCACGGGCCGGTCATCCCCCCCGCCGCCGCCACCGGCCATCCTCCGGGCGGTGCGGACGGCAAAGCCCTCGCGATCGGCCTGCACCTCACGGGTGCCGACACCCTGCAGTCTGGCCATCTCCCCCGGATGCGGCGTGATGATGGTGCGGGAATGGTACTGTGTGTCCGGCTCCCCGGTCGCCGGCCAGACCGTCTCCTTGGCAAGATTCAGGGCGTCCGCGTCGGCCACGCAGGGCACCCGTAACTCATGGCGGAAAACATCGATGAGTTTCCAGAACGCCACGGCGTAGGCTTGCGGTCCTAACCCCACCCCCGGCCCGACCACCAGCACCTCCGGCGCCCGCCCCGTCTGGCCGGTGTCCAGCAATCCGCGTTGCTCCAGCACGCGGCGGGCGCCGGCAGGGTCAATCTGGCCCCCGCGGGTTTCGGGCAGGCCAATGGTGGTGGCGCATGGACACAACCCCGCGACCGTGGCCTGGATGGACACCGGCACGGCAATCACCACCAACCCCGCCCCCCCGCGAAGGGCCGCCTGGCCCGTCAGGGAGGGCGCACCGGCCATACCCACACTGCCGCCCAAAACGAGGATGCGCCCGAAGTTGCCCTTATGCGCATCCGTGGCCCGCTTCGGCACCGGCGGAACCGCCCGGACACGCCGTGGCCCCGGATTCTTCTCGCGTCTGGTTGCCATGTTTCCATCCTATCCCCCCTGCACCCACGTGCCAATGCCCGGCATGGCAGCGGCCGGCGGGCACCCGGCCTCAGGCCCCATAAGGATGACAGGATGCCGGCGTCCTTCCCGTTGACAGCTTCGCCGGGGGGTCCTACCCTTTCCCTGCCATGATCGTGCTCATCGATAACTATGACTCGTTCACCTACAACCTCGTTCAGCGAATCGGGGAACTCAACCGCGCCATCGAGATAAAGGTGTACCGCAACGACCAGGTGACCCTCGACCAGATCGAGAGCAATCGGCCCACGCACATCATCATTTCGCCCGGCCCCTGCACGCCCAAAGAGGCCGGCATCAGCGTAGACGTCATCAAGCATTTCGCCGGCCAGGTACCCATCCTCGGCGTGTGCCTGGGGCATCAGTCCATCGGTTACGCCTACGGCGGCGAGATCGTCCGTGCCGCCCGGCTCATGCACGGCAAGACCAGTGAAATCCAGCACGACGGCAAGAAACTGTTCGCCGGCCTGAGCAACCCCTTCGTGGCCACCCGCTACCACTCGCTGGTCATCAAGCCCGACACGCTCCACCCCGACTTCGTGGTCACCGCCCGCACGACCGACGCCCCCGACGACGAAATCATGGGCATCCGCCATAAGACGCTGCCCATCGAAGGCGTGCAGTTCCACCCCGAGAGCTTCCTGACCGCCGAAGGACCGAAACTGCTGGCCAATTTCCTGAAAATGTGACGCCCGCGACGCGGGGCCCAATTACCTCTGATACGGATCCTAAATGCATCTTGTGCGTCGGGCGCGGGTGCCCCGCCTCTTCAGAGGTGGGGGCGCGAAGATTCAACATTACAGCGCAAGGTCGTAGCGGCCGTTCTACGGGCAAAACGGCCGGTACGGAGCCCGGCCGCTACACAAAATGGCCCACTTTGCACTGCAGGGTTCAAGCAATCGACAGCGGGAGAACCAACAACCAGGCAGGAACCCGCCCGAGTTTACAACGGAAACCGTATGAATAGTCCCGAATGCGTCGCTCAGCCCGACGGACGCGATTCGGCCTCGTTCACCCAGCCGGTCACCGTGGCCCCCGCGCGGATGATCAACACACGGTCCTGCACGCCCACTTCCGGCACCGCCTCACACTTCTCCAGCGGCTCTCCCTCGGCTGAAACCTGCCGGCCCGTCTCCCGGTCCACCCAGAACGCCCGCAGCTCCCACCTGATGGCTCCCTCTTCCATGACCGGCTGAACACCCGTCATCAGCAGATGCCGCTGCGTCAGCCATGCCGAATCGGCGCCCGGAGCCTCATCCCACCGCGCCGCCCACAGCACCTGACCCGAGTTCGCTTCCAGCGCCGCCGCCCCCCGTCCGGTCCACACATAGACCCGGCCCGCATCCAGCCAACCCTGCAACACGCCCCCGCCGGCGAGGCCTGCCAATTCCCGCTCCCACAGCAATTTCCCATCCGCATACGACCGGCAGGCCATTCCCGTCTCATGGGCCGTATAGAACCCGCTCGCGCCCACCAGGATCGACCCCGCTCGAACCGGCGCCAGCCCCTCCACCCGCCACAGCCGGGCCTTCGTGTACGGATCGAAACACTCCAGCCAGTCGCCACCTATCGCCAGGATGGTCCGCAGCGGCGTGAACCCGCACCACAACACCTGCCCCGCCTGCCCCACCGGCAACACGCCCACTTCGCGTCCTGTGGCCGCCTCCAGGATCACCAGGTCCGCCGGCTGCCCCTGGGCCACATAGGCAACGTGTTCATCGTTCAGGATGCAGGCGCCGCCGGCCCTGCGCGGCAACGGACGATCCCACAGAACCACCCCGCTGGTCAGCTCCACGGCCACGCCCCGCCCGTCGGTCAGCAAGGCCACCGCAAGCGTCTCACCCAGCGCCCAGGAGCTGGCCTGGGTGAGTATCTCCGGGTCGATGGCGGCCGACAAAGCCTTGCGCGGCACGTCGCCGACAACCCAGCGCACCTCACCGTTGCGTCGATCCAGGGCAAAGAGCTGAAAGCGCGTCGAAAACACCAGCAGCTCGCCGCGCGTGCCCAGCCAGACCGGCGTGCCCACCGTCACCGGCGTCGCTTCCCACAGCCGCTGGCCGCTGGCCGGGTCCAGGGCCTCCAGCCGTCCCTCGGTAAACAGCAAGACCGGCTCGCCGCCGACGGCGTCCCTGAATCCCGCCGCCCGCCCCTGCGGCGGGAGCAGATTGGCACCCGGCCGTTCCAGCCGATAGACCTGCCGCAGTGGCGGCGCGACCCGTGGCCAATCCCGCTGCACCTGCACCCCGCGCCCGACCAGCCGTTCACGCAGCGAGGCGAACGTTTCCTCCCATCCCTCTTCCAACCACTTTTCGCTTCCATGGGCGCGCCGCCCGCGCTCCAGCCAGGCCAGCCCGTGGAGTACATCGCCGGCCTCAAAATATCCCTCGGCAATCTGGGCGATCACCGCCACCTGCCAGGAAACGGGCGTCTGGCCCGCCTTTTGCAGGGTCACGGCTGTCGCTCGTCTCCTGAGCACATCCTGCGCCAACCGCACCGCCGCCAGGGGCCGCCCCGCCCGTCGCTCCATCGTCACCCAGGCCAGCAGCGCCTCCGGCAACGCCCCGCTGTTGGGATAGCGTTCGATCACCTCCCTGACCATCGCCGGGTCGCCTCTCTCCACCCCCGCCCGCAGCATCCGGGCGGCCCACTCATCGAAGGTCGCATAGGCCGTGCGCCCGTGCCGTCCCAGTAACCGGTCGATTGCCCGCTCCGCTTCTCTGCCCCCCACCGCGCGAAGGCCGGCGTCGTCCAACACCTCCTGGTAGAGCCGCACCGCCTCAGCAACCCGGCCCAGTCGCTCGTAACCGGCCGCAAATACGAATCGATATCGCACCTGTTGTTCATGCCCGCCGGCCGCTTCCGCCGCCCGAGCCAGCAGCGCATCGAATAGATCCTCCTCCGATACCCCGTCTGCACTCCATTGCTCCGCCGTCTCTATGGCCAGCTCGAACGCCCTGTCCCGCACGCGCCGGGCTTCGTGCTCCGCCTCAACCCCCTTGAGCGCCGCCGCACTGGCCGCACAGCGCACCGCCCGCTCCAGCGCCGCCAACCCACGCTGCGCCTCCGCCGGTCGCTGGAGCGCAAACCGGGCCAGCGCCAGCCAGGCTGCGCAGTCGTCCCGCTCCCCTTCCGCATGAGCGATAAGCTGTTTGAGCCCCTCTCCACGCGGCGTCAGACGCCACAGCCCCTCCGGCCCACTTACCAACATGGCCCCATCGCTGAGCACCACATCGCCGCCCGTACACGCCTGTCCGCGCGGCGCATCCATGGCCTGCCACGCCACCCGCCCACGGTGCCGGCCGTCGCGTGCGATCCACTCCAGCCCGGATTCCGTCGAAACCCACAGCCGATCGGGGCCCAGGAAGGGCCGTCCCTGCAACTCCGCCCCTTTCGCCGCCTGCAAGTCCACCGCCCACGCTATCCGCCGTTCGCTCAGATCGCAGGCGATGACCTGCGCCCCCACGGTGTAGAGCATCCCCTCCGCCACGCCGGCCACGTATCGGAAATCGCCCACTTCTTCCCTTCCCAGCCGAAAGACTTCCCGCCCGTTGCCGACGTCATACACCACCACTTCTCGCGAACCCGCCGGAACGGTCAGAACACATAAACGATCCAGACCTATCCGCCCCAGCAACACCGGATGGACAACTGGAGGCGCAACCGTCGACCGCGCCGCGAGAATGCGATTTGCAGGCCGATCCGCTGAAGCGGATGCCGTCCACACCGCTGTCGGATCGAGTGTCACCCAACGCACGCGCCCCCTCAATCCATCAACACGTGCCGTCGCGCCGAGATGAGTCTGAACGAAGATATCCCCCTCGGCCCCGACCGGATCGCTCCGCGTCATCACCCGGCCAGCCCCTTCGCCGGTCGGCCCGCTGGCAATGAGCACATCCCAGAGCCGCTGACCGGTGCCCGGATCGAAACACGCCAGCCGGCAATCCTCGAACGTCAGCTCCCGGCGCCGCCGCACCACCACGTACAACCGGCCCTCGTAGAGCAGCGGTGAGCCGTCGAAGAATTCCACCGGCCGGAATCGCCCTCCCAGATCCGGCGGCGAAGCCTCGACCTGCCACAGAATCCGCCCGGTGATGCCATCCACGCATACCAGCCGGGAGGCCCCCATCTCCCCCTCATCGCACCAGGTCAGGTTTGCGAATACGCGCCCAGCGGCTACAGCCGGCACCAGCCCGCCCCGCTCGCAATCTCGGGGAACAACATCCTCATCTTCCAGTCCGCTCGGCCCCACGCTCCACTCTGCCAGGCCGCTGTTTATCCCGATGGCCCACAGCCGCCCCGCGAACTGCACATACACGCGCGGCCCTGCCACCACCGGCGCCAAATCCGCCGGGCTCGTCTTCGGACGGGCGGGCACTTGGCCTGCCTGATCCCCGCTTGGCAAGGAAGAGTCCAACGGAGCGCGTGCCTGCCTCTGGCCCGTCAAGGGCTCCAGCGCGACCTTCCAGAACACTTCACCCGGCACGGCACCAGGAAACGAGCCCTCAGACCCGCCCCCCTCAACCGCTGCATCTCGTTCGGCCGGTTGACCCGATTGGCCGGATTCGCGCCGCTCCCCCGGTGCTTCTCCCAGCTCTGCCAGCCACCGCCGTCCTGTCTCCACCCGACCTTCCCCCATCAACACATCCACTGCCCGACGGGCCGCCTCCCTGCCCGCCGGGGTCAGCCAGAAGCGCTCCGCCAGATCCAGCCACGCTTCCGCCGAGGCATCCTGACCCAGTTGCTCCAACCGGCGCGCGGCCCGCTCCCCAAATGCAGCCGTATACCGCTCCCGCCCGGCCGCCGGCCAGCCCAGCAGCCGCTCACGAACATAATCCGTTACATTGCGATAATGAGATGAATCGACCTGCACCAGCGCGTCGCCGGCCTCGCCCACCAGCCGGTCATATCCTTCCGCCGCCTCCCCCCAGCGCGACTCAGTTTCCAGCCTGCGAAGCCGCGCCAGCGCCTGCCGGGCCTCGAAGTCCTCCCGAACATACACCTCCGGCCAGGTCAGCGGCTCCGCCGGCTCAGGCGCTTCCGGCCGGCTCGCAGGCTCCCCAGCGACGGCAGCAAGGGCCCACCCCATCCCCATCAACCACGAGATGAAAACCCCCACGAGCCGCATATACCGGCTCCCGCCCCCCGTCCCTCGTTCATCGCCTCTTGTCCCTCGTCCCTCGTCCCTC
>JAAXZI010000249.1 GCA_012719955.1 Phycisphaerae bacterium
CCCCCTGATGCGCCCGGCCGCTTCACCATAATCCTGTGCCGGACCCGCAGCTCAGCAGGCCGGACGGTGTAGGATTTTCCTATTGACACTTCTGCGTACGTTCCGTTACACTAACGATTGAGAGCGGAGTTCACGGAGGATGGCTGCACTCCAATCGCCTCACGGGCGCCCCAGGGGGGGCGGCCGGGCGCGCGTTTGATGCCTGCTTTCACGATCCGATAATCGTGGATCCAAACCGTGCCGACGCGTTTCGTTGAGTGGAGGCGGAAAGAACTCGTGCGGAATGCATTTTCTTCAAATCTGTGGGCGGTGTCCGGGGAGACGTCCCGGCGTCGCTCGCGCGCCTATCCCCTTTTCCGGCAGGTTCCAGTGACGAGCCGGCCGAATGTAACCGATAGACAATGGACAGTTGCCAGATCCTCGGCCGCTCGGTGCTGCCGCCGGACTGCGACTGATGACCAAATCATTTCTTCATCTGGAGGAGTTGGGACGTATGGGAACTTCAAAACGTCTGTTGACGGGAGCACTGGTTCTGGCGGGCGTGCTCGCCTGGGCGAGTGCGAGTCTGGCGGCTGTTCCTGATTTCATCGTCGAAAGCCGTTCGGGCGGACAAAACTTTGGTAAGTACTCAGACGTCGGAATGGCCAACGCCGGTTCCAAGAGTACTGCCCCAGGCTGCACGCCTGGAATCGGTTCTCGCTACGGCAGCGTCAACCGCAGTGTAGCGGGTGAGAAACACGCCTACTTCAACGCGGACCTCGGCGTGGCAGGCCGTTACGAGGTCTTCGTGACCTGGGGTAACCAGACGGGCCGTTACAATGGGCCCGTCGCTCACGTGATCACCCATCGGGACGGTGTCGCGACCGTAGAGCTGAATCACAACGCGACCATGAATCAGTGGATTTCCCTCGGACAGTACAACTTCAATGCGGGGACGAACGTTGGCCGGGTGGACATCAACAACCTGAGTGGCCCCGGGACTGTCAGCGGAAACTTCATGGCGGACGCGGTGAAGTGGGTGCTGATTGCCGCCGACTGCGACAGCTCGATCACTCAGCCGACCATCACGGCTCCCCTCCCGCTGTTGCACACGGACACCTCGATTACCGTGTCGGGGTTGGATTCCAACGCGACCGTGGTCACGGTCTACGACTGCTTTGGCGGTACGGCCACGGCGATTGCCACGAAAACGCTGCCCGGTAATGGGGCCACTCCTTCTTCGGTGTCGGTGGACGTGGATTTGAGCGCCCTGTCCGGGCACCCGATTTCGATCAGCCAGACCATCGGCGACCGGGAGAGCTGCGTGAATCTCTTTGGCGTGAAGGTGGATGACTGCAGCCTGGTTTCGGCGGTGACCGTTGCCGGTTCATATATCCCGCCGGCCAACACCGACTTCTCGCAGGTGCTTCTCGCGGGCGACACCAAGGTCCGGGTCACCGGCGTGAGCAGCCAGGCGACCAGCGTGGCGGTGTTTGCCAATGGCGCGGAGATTGGTCGTAATTCCAGCCCCGGGGGCGCCACCACGGTGGATGTGACCGTGCAGCCGCTGCCCGCTGGGGCGACGATTTCCGCCGTTCAGGCCCTGCGCGGCCTGGATGGCTGCGTACCGGCGACCGGGCCGAAGGTTGGCGATTGCAGCCGGGTGCCGGCGGTTCGGGTGGTCGGTTTGGTCAACGAGGGCATGCCCACGGTGCGCGTCACCAATGTTGATCCCAAGGCCGAAGTGATCACTGTTTATGTCGATTCGACGGTGATTGGCACCGTAACCTCTGATAATATCAGCTCGCCGCACTGCACGGTGGTGCTGGACACCGCGGTTCGCCCCAACGGCCTGGTGTTGGGCGAGATCGTTAAGGCAACGCAGACGATCCGCGGCGTGGCCGGCTGCATGCCGGGCGATGGCGTGGCGGTGATGCCTCCTGGGATTATTGAGGACTTCAACAGCGCGGTGACCATCGTCCAGTCCGGTACGGGTACCGCCGACCGCACGTGGTACGACGTTGCCGGCAACGCCTACACCGAAGTGCTTCGCAGCGGTTCGACCGGCAGTTCAGTGACGGCGCCGCAGTTGTTCGGCAGCCCGTGCCTGGGCATTTACGATCATGGCTGGACCAACGGGGCGTACGCCAAGTTCGAGCAGGTCATTCCCGCAGACGATCCCGTGCACGGGAACCAGTATCACCTCGTGGTGGATATGCTGGTGGATGAGCGCGGTAACGGCGACCTGACCGACAAGGATTTCATCAAGTCTTACGAAGTGGGGGTGGTCGTGAATGGTGCCCATCGGCCATCGGGCGGCTCTCTGCCGGGTGTTTCCTCTCCGATCGGGACCTACATGGGCCCGCTGACGCCCGAGCAGGATGGTTATGTTGACAATACCACCCCGCCTTTCCAGGTGTTGACCGAGACTTTCACCGCCGAGGAAGGCGATGATCTTCTGATCGTATTTTCGACGAACTGCGCCACGTATGAGTCGGGCAAGAGTGCCGCCAACGGCAAGTACGTCGGCATGCTCATCGACAACATCCGGCTGGTGCGCGGCCCGCGGCCGTGCCTGCCGCAGGACGCGGGGACGGTGGATGTCATCACCCCCGCTCCGCCGGCGGCGGCGACGCCGCTGGAAGCGGGCAGGACGCAGGTGACGGTGGATAGAATTGCGACCACGGCCAGCAAGGTCACGGTCTACGAGTATGATCCGGCGCTGGGCGCTGACCCGTCGGCTTGGGTCAAGATCGGCGAAGCCACGCCGGGCGGGGTGACCAGGCTGGTCGTCAATACCGCCCCGATGACTGCCGGCAAGACCATCGTGGCGACCCAGACGATGACGGTCTGCACGCCGCCGCAGGAAATGGAAGGCCCCAAGGGCGTAGTTGGCCCGGTGGTTGGTACCGGCCAGAACACGGCGGTTCGGTTGACGCTGGGGATTCGCGAAGATGCGGCCTTGTCTGGACCGATCGGGGCCAGTGGCAGCACCAGCTCAAACGTGATCGAGTGGGTGGGAGCTTCGTCGGTTATCGGCAATGCCCCGCAGGGCAAGCTGATCACGCCGAGCGCCAATTGGCAGACAGTGACGTTCTATCCAGTCGATCCGGACGGCGCGGGACCGCTGACCGCCGACCCGATCCGCAGTTACGCTAATGGTAACGGTGCGTTGGCCGGCGCGTTTGGTATTCTCGAACACCTGGCGGTGAGCATTGCCGGGCCCCCGTATAACAGCGGCCGGTACGTGCTCTACATCGACAACGTGAAGAACGGCGACGTGACCATCGCCGACTTCGATACGGAGGATCCGCAGGGCATAGCCCCGGCGGTGGGCTCGGCGGCCCTGTTCCGGGCGCCGAGTTATTCCGGCTCGACGGCCCAGTTCCTGCTGGCCTGGCCGAACATCTCCACGGTGACCAGTGACCAGGCGGACGGCCCCGGCAACTCGCTGAAGGTCGAGTTCCAGTTCAACAGCGACCAGAACAATCGCTGGGTGCGGTTGGTCACGACCGGCGGTACGCCGCAGATGCCGTACATGAACCCGCAGGTTGATCTGACCCAGCCAATCTCGTTCCGGGTGCTGCTGTTCGCCTGCCACTCTCCGTTCGCGGATGCGGACGATGACGGTGACGTGGACCAGGAGGACTTCGGCATTCTCCAGGCGTGCTTGTACAATTTCGGCGGCCCCGCCTGCTCGTGCTTCGAC
>JAAXZI010000250.1 GCA_012719955.1 Phycisphaerae bacterium
CCGCACCATCGCCACTCCCCCCTCGTCCCTCGTCCCTCGTCCCTCGTCCCTCCCCATGTCCATACACATGGGCCACCACAACGACCGCCCGCGCCCCCGGCAGCAGCCGCCCGGGGTCGGCCCTCAGTTCCCGCCACCGCCCGAGGTACTCCATCTCGCCGGCCATGCCCGCTTCCAGCCAACGGTTGAGGTAATCGGCGCGGGCCACCGGTCCGGCCGGCGCGATACCGACACGCTCGAAACCGGCCGCTCGGGCCAGCGCACAGATCAGGTTGGCGCGCTCCAGGGCAATCATCACACGGGATGGTAGTATCAATCCCCATCCGCCGGAAGCGTTGACAGCCGCTGGTCCACCGTCTACCGTGACGCGCTTCGAGGCGCCGTCACCGGCTCTTCGAGCGTAAGCAGCCAAGAATACAGGAGTAACAGCAGGTATGAGCTCAGCTTTCAACTACGATTGGTTCACCGGGCCGGCCTTTGAGCGGCAGAAGGACGAGGCTCGCGACCGCTGTGCCCGCAAAAAGTTTCCAAATTTGAGCCCCGACCAGATGGCCACTGACCAAAACTACCAGGCTTTCCGTTCGGCGCTTGAGGTCCGCACGCTCATCTACCTGCGCGACGGGTTCAGCTACGAGATGAAGGAACTGGTGGACGTCGGCCTGCGCGGCATGCTCACCTTTGAGTGCGAGCCGCTGGAGGAGCAGTATAAGGTCGGATCCTTTGTCGTGTCTGTACTGTTTGATGAGATCGTCCGCGTGGAAGTCTTCGCCGTCCACCCGTCCGAGAAACCCGAGGACATCCCGCTCATTACCGGCTTCCGCAGCAGCCCGAGCGACATGAACCCGGCCCCGCGCGAGGACGCCCTGCGCGTATCATAGCAGAGGCAGCGGCGACCCGTGGCCCGAGCATTCCACCGGGGCGCGGCTGCTGCTGACCACGGAATTCGAGCTCGCTGCACTCCACGCGTTCACCGCCCGCCGCGCGTCGGGAAGAGTACCCAAACAAGGCCCTCGGCAGGAAGCGACGATGGCATGACAACACAACTGAGCAGTTCAGCATCGACAGAACTCACCGAGGACGTCATCCAGCGCGCCGCCGCCGATTATGACCATTGGCAGCGACGAAATGCCTTCTATTACCGCGAGCTGGTCCGCCTGTACCGCCGCCACATTCGCCCGGGCGCCCGCGTGCTGGAGATCGGCTGCGGCGGGGGAGAACTGCTGGCGGCCCTGAAGCCCGCCTACGGCGTGGGCGTCCATGACGACCCCGCGCTCATCGAGGTGGCCCGCCGACGGCACCCGGAGCTCCACTTTGTGACCGGCTCGCTGGAAGCGCCCCCTCTGCCGGCCGGCGAGACCTTCGATTTCATCATCATCTGCAACGTGATCGGCCACATGCACGATGTCCAGGCGGCCTTCATGGCCGTCCGGCCATTCTGCCGGCCCGACACGCGCGTGATCGTCGCCTATCACAACGCCGTCTGGGAACCGGTGCTCCGCCTGGGCAGCCGCCTCGGCCTGCGCCGCCCGACCAGTGAGCAGAACTGGCTCTCGCGCGACGACCTGGTCAATCTCTTCGAGCTCGCCGGCTTCCAGGTGGTCCGGCAGTTCTGTGAGGTGCTGCTGCCCGTGCCCGTCCCGGGGCTGGCCGGGCTGCTCAACCGGTTTGTGGTCAAGTTCTGGCCGTTCAAGCACTTCGGCATCGTCATCACCATGGTGGCCCGCCCCTTGTGCCCGCCGCTGGAGGAGGACAAGGCCGTCGTCAGCGTGATCATCCCCACGCGAAACGAGCGCGGCAACATCGAGGCGGCCGTCGCCCGCACACCCGAAATGGGCGCGGGCACCGAGATCATCTTCGTGGACGGCTGGAGCACCGACGGCACCGTCGAAGAAATTCATCGCGTCATGGCCACCAACCCGCAGCGCCGCATCCGCTTCATCCCCCAGGAAGGCAAGCGGGGCAAAGGCCAGGCCGTCCGCCAGGGTTTCGCCGCGGCCACCGGCGACGTGCTCATGATCCTGGACGCCGATCTGACCGTCGCTCCCGAGGACCTGCCCAAGTTCTTCCGCGCCCTGATCGAAGGCAAAGGCGAGTTCATCAACGGCACTCGCCTGGTCTACCCGATGCATGAAAAGGCCATGCGCTTCCTGAACAAGCTGGGCAACAAGTTCTTCAGCATCCTGTTTACCTGGCTGATCGGGCAGCGCTTCAGAGACACGCTCTGCGGCACCAAGGTGCTCACCAAGCGCAACTACGAGAAAATCGCCGCCGCCCGTCACGAGCTGGGCGACTTCGATCCCTTCGGCGATTTCGACTTGATCTTCGGTGCGGCTCGCCAGGACCTCAAGATCATCGAAATCCCCATTCGCTACGGCGAGCGCACCTACGGCACTACCAACATCAACCGCTTCCGCGACGGCTGGCTCCTGCTGCGAATGAGCTGGAAGGCGTTCTGGAAGGTCCGGCTGCGATAATCATGGCTCTTGCTGTGTTTCTGCCCGGCGTGTCAAGGAGTCTACCCATGCGACAATTGCTCATCGCCGTTCTCTCCGCCGTCGTGTTCATTACCCCCGCCCCCGCCGTCGAGCGCTTCGTCGGCCGGCATTTCGCCGGCGAAGGCGACGTCGAGTACCTTCAACTGCTCGACATCTCCCGCCGGTTCTTCGAGCCCGACCCCGAGCTCCAGAACCTCTCCATGCTCTACATGCCATCCTGGAACGGCCTCGTGGAAGGCCCCACCTGGGACGCCTGGTGGATCCAGAACAGTTACGGCACCACCTACGCCGTACTGCCTTTCCTCCAGGAACCCTTTGTCACCTTCCTTCAGAACTCGCATGACCTCTGGTTCGACCAGATGGGCGACGGCAAGCGAAAATGGGTGGTCGAGGTGGCCGGCGCGGTCCGTGAGTGGATCCCGCCGGATGGCTGCCTCTGCGACGCGGCCCGGCCCGGCCGGTTCATCGCCAAGCAGGGCGACGGCCGTGTCGATATCCACGACTGGGGCATGGAGTTCACCGCCGCCGGTCTGCTCATGCAGGCAGAGCTGCTGCTGATCTCCCGCGATGCCGAGGCCATCGCGAAATACCTTCCCAAGCTGGAGCGCTGCGCCAACTTTATCGAGAGCCGCCGTGATCCCAAGAACAACCTTTTCCTGGCCGGCCCGGCAGGCAACCTGCTGGCCCCCAGCTACGCCGGGTGGAAGAAACCCGACGGCACCTATGACAAGGCGTATCTGACCGGGCTGTCCATTACCTACATCGCCGCTCTCGACCGCCTGATCGAACTCGAAAAACTCGCCCAGCGCGGTGACGCGGTCCAGCTCTGGACAGCTCGACAGGACGCCGCCCGCCAGGGCCTGGCCCAACTCACCACCGAGGAAGGCTACTTCATCCGCTCGCTCGACCCCGACGGCACCCGACACGGCGTCTACGGCGCGCCCAGGCATGGTTACTTCGAGGCCTCACCGAACCACGACGCCATCTGCTTCGGCGTGGTGGATGACGACCAGGCCCGGCGAATCTACTCGAAAATCGCCTCCATCTCCGGCCTGCGGCCGTACGCCTTCATCATTCCCAACTACCCATCCTATGACGACATGTACGAGCAACCGGCCGGCCTGTGGGGCTTTGGCACTTGGGTCAACGGCGGCCACTGGTCTACCTGCGAGGGTCGGATGATCATGGCCTACTATCGGCTCGGGAAATATGAAGACGTGCGCGCGTCCATGAAGCAGCTCATGACCTTCGTGCGCAACTGGCGGATGGACAACCCGCTCACGAAGTTCGGCAACGACGTGTATCAGCCGCAGCAGCTTATCAATCTCTGCTATGACACGTTCGCTCCGCCAGCGGCCATGATCCGCGGCCTCTTCGAATACGTCTACCGTGCTGACGGCTTAACCATCATCCCGCACATCCCGCCGACTATTACCCGCCTGGAACAACGTTTCCCCATCCGCTTCGGCGACAAGCGTCTGTTCCTCTCCACCACCGGCTCCGGCCCCATCACGGCCGTCCTGGTAAATGGCCGGCCGTGGGATGCTTTCGACGAGCGCTCGGTCGTCCTCGAACCCGGCCGTACGCCCGACGAAGCCCGCATCGAAATCGCCCTGGGCAACGCCAAGCCCGCCGAGCGTCTGCCTGATGCACCATCCCCGGATGCGCCGCCGGCCGCCGCCCAGGCTGAAACACCCGACCACAGAACATGCATGGCCAGGCTGAGGACATTCCTCCAGCGCCTTTCGGAAACAGCTTCAGACCAGACCTACGAAGCCGCCCACGCCCGCCTGGCGCTGAGCGCGATGGAAGTCATTGCAGAGCGTCAGCAACTCATGGCCGCCGGCAAGCTCACCCCCCTGCCGGACCCGAAGCGAGCGGCAGCCGCCGACCAGTGCTATGTCGATACGGCCAACCAGCTCTACGCCGGGCTGGAGAAACTGTTGCAGTCCTACGCCGGCTCGAAAGACCCGCGAAAGCGGAAGGTCGCGGAGGCCTGGAGATAGGAATCTCTTCCTGCTCTTGCTCCATCGGTCGCCCGCGGAAAGAGCAAGATTAAGATTTGGATCAGCTACAGCGGCGCCGCGCAGATCAGGATCCCGAGAATCGTCCCCGGGAACCCGGCATGCCAGGCGACGGACCAGAAATCGTCCGAAGCGCGGGTAAAGTCACGATCGAATTCGCGATTCGACGTGTACGTGGCCTGCACGTCCAGCACGGCCAAGTGCTCCGGCTGCCGCTCAAGCTCCACCAGATGCCGGTATTGCTCGACCGTCAACGGCTTCGGGCGAGCCGGCGGATTCGACAGCACCCACGCCGGACAAGCCAAGACCACAATCAGGGCAGAGGCAAGAATGGTTCGCTGGCTCATGGCTCCACCTCAGACGGAATTCCGCCACCAGTTATCGCTCGTCCGCCGAATCGTCCCTCGTCTGCACTGCGGGGGCCTTCTGGGCCCTGACCGGAAGCTCCGATTCCAGCCCGGCAGGCGGTTTGGTCACCACCAGCATGGCGTGCTGGCACCGGGCCCACATGGTCTCGAACGATGCCTCGCTGCACGTGTACAGCGGGTTGTCGGCCGAGGGATCAAGGTAATGGATAGTATCGGCTGTTTCAACGCCAAGATTCTCTCGCATTCCAATAACTACCACCGCGTGGTTGAAATCGGGGCTGGTACCCACCCGGTTAATGACGCAGACCACCGGGTAACCCTTCTGCCGCACCCAATACCCCATGCCCACCGGCGGGACGTCATTGGTCCGCCCTGCCATGGAGAATAAATGCAAGCCCTTTCCCGCCAGGTATTCCTTGAGATCTGCGACCTTGGTCTCGTCCCCGCCATAGCTGCGGATCTCGGCCACCACGTCCTTGAGCTTGAACCGCGGCGAGTCTTCCAGGTAATTCGCGGCCATGATCACGCTGGCCGCCAGGCAGGTCGAATAGCTGGTGGACCGCTCGAAGGTCACCGGCAGCGCCCCGGGGGGATAGCTGACCAACCGCCGCGGAGCCTCGCAGCCAGCCGTCATCGCCATCACCCCCAACGCGAAGAAAAAACCCAGGGGAACGCAGGGACCGAAGGCCCCAGGGAAAGCCGCCCGGCAACCTGCCCTGGGACACCCTCGCCCCTCGTCCCTCGCCCCTCGCCCCTCATCCCTCATCCCTCGCTCCTGGTATTCTTCATCTCTCATATTCTCACACTCTCATATTCCCAGACTTTTCCACGTTCCCGGCTGTCGGCAGAGCGGATTTCCGCTTTCGGCAACAACCAGCGATCGGCATACTTGGCAAGGGGGGAGGCGCCCTGTTCAGCAGGCGGCGAATTCCTGGCCGTCTCGTGCGTTTCCTTCATTACGGGGATTATCGCCGGTTTGGCCTTTCACGCCAAGGCGTGGTGCGGGGGGATGGGGAGCGGGAGAGTATGAGAGTATGAGAGTGTGAGAGATGGAG
>JAAXZI010000251.1 GCA_012719955.1 Phycisphaerae bacterium
CTGCAGCATCGTGGGGCCACCGTGATCAACACCCGCAAGGACGACCGCTTCCTGGAACTGGATGCCCGGGCGGCCTATGCCACGCGAAACCGAGCCGATCTATTCGTTTCGATCCATGCGGACTCCGCGCCGCGCAAGACGGCCTCCGGGGCCACGGTTTACACCTGCCGGGGGGCGTCCGCCAATAGCGTGGCTGCCGCCTGGTACATCCGGCGGGCCCTCACGCAGGCCGGTATTCCCTGCCGTACCGGCAAACCCAGCAACTTCCGTGTACTGGTGGCCCATCCCCGCCCGGCGGTCCTGGTGGAATGCGGCTTTCTGACCAATGCGGGCGATGCGGCCCTGCTCAACACGCAGGCGCACCGCTCGAAAGTGGCGGCCGCCATTGCCCGCGGCATCGCTGATTACCTGTGCCGGTAGGCGGTTCATCGCGGCGGATGTCCCGACGAACCGCGAGACACGTCATCCCCGCTCCTGAGACCGCGGTTGCGCGACGGGGTTTCGCTCGACGCGGCTGACGTTCATCATTCCCGCACCTGGGCGATGAACTGCTCCAGGCCCTCGACAATGGCTTCCGCCTGACGCTGCTGATAGGCCGGGTCGAGCATCCGGGCCTCGTCCGACGGGTTGGACATGAAGGCCTGCTCGACCAGGATGGCCGGCACGCGGGTGTTCTGGAGGGGGTAGTAGGAGAAATTTCCCACCACGCCGAACTCCTTCCATCCCAGGCCCAGGAGTCTGCGATAGACCAGGTCGGCGGCCAGGTAACAGTGCTTGTCCAGGTAATAGGTACTGGTGCCGGAGATGGTCAGGTATCCGCGCGCGTTGCCGGCGGCATTGGCATGCATGGCGATGAAGAAATGGGCGCCGGCAGCGTTGGCCTGATCAACCCGCTCCTGCAGGGAGGGCGAGGAGTCGCCGGGGCGAACGAGCACGGTTTGGGCCCCTCGCGCCTCTAACGCCTTCCGAAGTTCCTCCACGGCCATGGCGTTGATGACCTTTTCCTTGGTGCCCATGTGCCCGACGGCCCCGTTATTAGTCCGCCCGCCGTGACCGGCCTCCAGGGCGAAGAGCAGCCCCTTGAGCGGCGAGGCCGGAGGGGCGGCGAATTGCGGCGGCCGGCGGATGAACAGGTTGAAGGTCTCGCCCTCGACCTCGGTCCAATAGCCCCAGATCTGTTTGCAATTCAACGGGATCGTGAGCCGCACGCGGTCGTCCTCGATCTGCTCGACGGTCACGGGGCCGGTGATGCGGGCGCCAGATTTGTGGCTGATCCAGGTGGCGGCGTGATGGGTGTTGAAGAAGTCCACGTAGAGGCGATTAGAGGGGCTGGTTTCGCTCCGCACGGCGAACACCACCTTTTCGCGCAGGCGGATGCTGACGCGATCGCATTCCTCGTTGCCGTCGATGTCGCAGGAGAGGAAGTAGTTGTGCGGTACGGGCGTTCCCTCGGGCAACAGGGAAACGTCGTCCCGGTCGATGAACCCGCTCAGCGATCGACTCAGCCCAATCTTCAGGTTGCGGCCCTGGCGGCCGAGAACCTCGAACCGCGTGCCCTTGGGGATGCGTCCCAGGTAGGGGCCGCCGAGCCGGACGGTGTGCAGCCCATAGGTGATCGCGACGCCGTTTCTGGCGGCCTCGCCCACGCGCGGAACCGAGCGGTCCGTGGCTTCCACAGCGACGAGCTGGGATTCGGCGGCCGGTTGGGTGGCTGCCGGCTGTGCGGGAGTCGTCGGGGATTCCGCCCGCCGGACGATCAACAGCTCTTCCGAGAACACTCGCCCGGCGGTATCGGTCGCGGTGATGCGGATTTTATTCTCACCCGGAGAAAGAGGGACGTTGTCACGGGCAAAGGCCCCGGTGGAGAAGACTTCGACGGCCTTGTCGCCGACGCGGACCTGGCAGTCCGGCCAGGTTCGGCCCAGGATATGCACCACTTCGGCGGTGGTTTCATGCTTCTTGCCGGGGGCCATGACCGCCAGGAACGGAAGGTCGCGGAGCTGTTCGCTCCCGGAGACGGCCACTTCCACACGCGTGACCTGGCCGGCCTTGACCTCCACCGGCCCGGATTCAACCGCCGCCGCGCCCGGATATTCCACGCGCACCTTCACCTGGCCCGGCGGAACCTCCAGAAAAGCGAACCGTCCGTCTGCGCTGCTGGTCCACATTTGTCGGGGGCCGCCCCGGCGCGATCGTCGATTGCCCGTCGAGGATGAGGCATCCTGTCCGGCTTCTTGAGCGTTCGCTTCTCTGATCGGCGTCCATGACACCCAGGCATCCACCAGAGGCGTGCCGGCCTCGGTGGTCACCGTGCCGAGAATGCAGCCCGTGGTCGGTTCGACCACGCGTTTGGGCTTGGGCACCGGCGCGGGTGTGGGGTAGAGCGTCTCTTTGAGCCGGGCGAGCACGCCGCGTCGCTGAGCGCGGCCAGCCGTAAACAAGACCGTTCCGGCAGCCCCGGCCTCGCGGCTGACCTGCACTTGACGGGTGTTTTCGTCGGCCGAGAACACGCTCTGCCCTCCGACCACGTGTTCGCCGCCGACGCCGCGAATGAAGTCTTTGAGCAGTTCGTCATAGTTGGGCTTGGGATCGGGGATGTTCCAGTAGATCATCGGCATGAGCAGATCCATCGCCCCCAGCCGGCACCAGTTCCAGGTGTCCTGGTAATAGTCGTGATATCCGCTGCTGAAATCGCCATATTCGGGGAGATTGTGGCGGTCATAAATGCCCCAGGCGGAGCAGGAAAGGACGCAGGCCGGCCGGACTTCGCGGATCTCGGCGGCCAGGTCGTTAATGAATTTGTCGAGCTGCTCGCGATGCCAGTCGGCGCGGTCTCGCAGCGTGGGGTTGCCCCGGCCGTAGAAGCGCCGATCGCTGATCGGGTTGTAAACGTACTCGGGGCCGGGATAGCGCACGCGATCCAGGTGGATGCCGTCTACCTCGTATCTGCGGACCACGTCCAGGATGACCTTGCGCAGGTAGGCTTGCACGCCGGGTACCGAGGGGGACAGGTAGTAGTACTCCTCGCGTGAGGGACGTCCCTGGGCGTCCATACAGACCCACGGTTCGGCGCTGCCTGGCCCGTGGGTGTGCCACAGGTGGTTGGGAGCGGCCGGCGGGTTCCGGAAGCGCATGGAGCGCAGGGGCATGGCGTTGATGTAGGCGTGGAACTGGATGCCGCGCTTGTGCGCTTCGGCGATGGCCAAGGCTGCCGGATCAAAGCCGGGGTCCTTGCCGCCCAGCAGTTCCGACCAGGGCTCCAGCTCGCTGGGGTACAGAGTCTCGGCCTCGCCCCGGATCTGGAATACGACGGCGTTCATGTTGGCCGCGGAGAGGATCTCAAAGGCCTCGAGGATCTTGGCCCGGCACCGTTCGGGGTCCTGGTCGGTCCAGTCGAAGCGGGTCACCCACGCGGCGCGAAATTCAGGCGCGTTCTCGGCGACGACGGGCCCGGCAGAGAGGGACATTAGTACGATACCGGCGCAAACCAGGCGACGCATCATAAGTCTCCCATCGAGTAGAGGACGTGACGACTGCGTCCGGGCAGGAGGCGCAAGGCTTCAGCCCGAGACCTGCCGGTTTCATACGCGATTGCCCGATGTGTTGCAAGTCGGCTCGACTTGATCCTTGCCGGTTCTTGTGAGGGATACGCCGACTCTGGCCGGCACGATCAAAATGGCAGGCATCGATTTTGGTCGGTCATTCCGCTTGCTGGCCAGTGGGCAAGGCCGCACGATGCGCGCCAGATGGCGGAGCATGTCCGGCGGGTTTCTGTCGCTGGTGGGCGAGAAGAGGCCCGGTGTGTCGATGCGGTCCTTACGGTCTCGCTGGCTGCGTGGCCGGAGCGGTCGCCGGGGGACTTCCGGCGCGCTGGTACCATCCGGTGGACTCCCGCTTCCATTTGCTCAGATCATCCACTGGGATCATCAGGTCGAAGCGTTGGCCGGGTTTGATCTCGACAGGAAAGGCATTCTTTCGTGCATAGACGGAGTGGCGTTCGAGATCGGGGACGTCGGCCTCGCGCTCAATCAGCGGGAGCCTGACGTCCACGGAGTACTTCCCACTGAACAGCAGCACGTCGCATTCACTCTGTGAGGGGAGCGTGACCTGCTGGGCGCCTTCCAGGCTCCTGCCACTCTCCTTGGGCGTCCTCCAGATGATTTTAGCAGCGCCTACGGCCTCTCGGTCGGAGAGCGCCAGGCTGTCGAGGCCGGTGAACGTGCAGCGTAGCGTGCCCAACAGTGAGAGGTCGCATTCATAGCGGGTCTCGCCGGAGGCTACGCGGAAGACTCTGATGGGATCGCAGACGGGATCGGCCAACGGCCAATGGAGTATGGCCGGGATGCCGTCCGTGGTGTGCCAGGGGATGGCGATCGTCCAGCCGGGGCCGCGCACCTGCCTGACCGGCCAGAATCGAGGCGTATCGGGCGACAGTTCGAAGAGATCTACGCCGGCCAGCCGCTGCGCGTAGCCCCGTCGAGCGAAAGTGACAAACTGCCCCTCGTCGTTTGTTCTTACTACTTCTCTCTGCACGAAACAGGAATTTTGGTCTGGACCTTCCTTGGCAAGGAGGAGGAATTCAACCCGAGTGTTGGCCAGAGGACGTTCGCGCGAACCGGTGTGAATGGTGCCGACGATACGATCCTCCTGGGGGAGGGCAAAGGGAATGACGATCCGACCCGATTCAGAGGGGACGTTGATTTCCCCGATCCGGGTTCCGGCAACAGTGGGCCGGTATCCACCAGGCTGCCGCAGAGTCGAGGCCGATGAGTAGTACGCCAGACCCGGCAGCCCGAGATACACCTTTGCCGGTCCGGGAATCAAACCTTTCACGCGGGTCCACGCACCGAAACGCACAGGGTAGGTGTATCTGACCCGTGCGCCGCTGACATTGGGAGGAGAGGAAAACTCGGGTCGGGATCGGTTTCGAATGTAATCCAGGCAGGAGCCTCAACCTCGCGGTCCCAACTAAGTTCCGGTGGGACATCGATGCGGATTTCCTGAGTCATGCGTGAGTCGAGAACCAGGTGCAGCTCGGCATCCTCGCCATGTTTCGAAAGCCACACGGATCCGCTGACTTGGATAGGTGTGAAGCTCTGTTGCTCTTCGGGCTGTATGGGCCTGGTGCTGATCGTGTAGAGTCCCAGTGGAAGTGGTTCGGTGGTAACCCACCCGTCTGGGCCGGTGTGTAATTGGCGTGGAAAATAGACGCTCGACGGTACCTGCGAACCGGACGGAGGCTCGGCGGATATGGTGATCGCCTGGCCGGCTATGGGTTTGCGGTCGGGAAACGTGCAGCAGAAAACCTTGATGCGCGCTTGCTTCTCCGCCGGTGGAAGAGCGGGAACCAAGGCTGGTTCGCTCTTGGGCAGGGTTGCCGCCCGTTGGGCCTCGACCAGCGAGGCGAGATTCTTGTTCATCTCCGCGAATTGCCGTGCCGTCTCACGATTGGCGGACCAGGACAGGTGAGCGGTCAGGCTCATGGCCAGGACAACGACGGCCAGGACGGCGATCATGATGCGCTGGAACACGATTTGGTCTCCCAGGTGGATGTGGCGGAGTTCGCGGGCGACTTGTTGCGGGTCGCCAAAGGCCCTGATGGCGGCGGTTTGGGCGGCGGCGGGGTCTGCTTCGGCATGACTCTCGGCATGGCAGGCGAGGTGGTCGGCGATCTCGTCGGCGATGTCCTGTTGAAGACCGGCCGGTCCGCGAACGGCTGCGGAGGTGTGCTCGGCGAACAAGCGGGTCTGCGGGAAGTCAGCCATGATGCGCCCTCGACTATCCGCCACTCCGTGGCGAGTTCCTCACATCGCCGGCAGGGCACTGGGGGCCAGGACCTGCTGGATAGCCGTTGCGAAGGCCTGCCACTGCTCGCGTTTCTCCGCCAGCACGCGCCGGCCGGCGTCGGTGATCTGGTAGTACTTGCGCCGCCGGCCGGTGTCGGCCTGCTCCCAATACGCTTTCAGCAATCCCTCCTGCTCCAGCCGGTGCAGCGCCGGATAGAGGCTTCCCTCGCGCAAGTTGAAGTAGCCGCTGGTCTTAGCATTGACGGTCTTGCAAATCTGGTAGCCGTACATCGGTGCGCGAGAGATGGTCTCAAGCAGGATGGTGTTGAGCGTTCCACGAACCAGATCGGGGTCGGTGTTCATTGCGAAATCCTCGCAGACGAGGGGCCAAGGCCGGCTCGTTGAGTCAAGACTTACCTAGGCAGCCGAGGTGAGTATACATCGGCTATCTTGGTATGTCAAACAAGTTCTACCGGCTGGCCGAAAACGGGTTGCAACGCAGTTTTACCGGCTGGCTTGGATGCCGAGACAATCATTTACCGCGTGGAGAGCATCGCACCATATCGCTTATTACTGCGCACTTGAGGCGGGGTGTAAGGCGTTCTACAGGAACGGTCCTGTTTTCCTGCGGGGCCCCGGTTCGGGCGCGGAAATCCTCGACCAGATGTTGGCGCGCCCCTGAGTCTTCTCTGCTCGTCGTAACCGCTGCGTACGCGGCAGTCCAGCCTGGTCAGGCCCTCCTGTCAGTATGGCACAGGAACGCACGGTTCTGCCGGGGTGGCATCTGCCGGGAGCCGTGGGGGACCTTCCTGGTAGGTCGTAAGTGGCCTGGTTACAATATCTTAGGCCTGTCCCAGTCTGCTTATGGGCCTTTGGCACTCCGCTTGCAGACAGATGCCGCGTCAGGAGGATTCCCTGTCAGAAATGCAGAAAGGCGACGGGGCCTGTCGGCCGGTCGTTTAGAGGTGCAAGGAGATCTTAAGAGATGGCGGCAAAACAACTTGCGTATGGTGAAGATGCCCGCGCGAGCCTGCTGGGCGGCGTTGAGAAGCTGGCCCGGGCAGTCAAATCGACGCTGGGACCTCGTGGGCGGAACGCGGTGCTGGACAAGGGCTGGGGTTCGCCGAATGTGACCAAGGACGGCGTGACCGTTGCGGAAGAGGTGGACCTGAGCAACAAGTACGAGAACATGGGCGCGCAGCTCGTCAAAGAGGCTGCCAGCAAGACTTCGGATGTGGCAGGAGACGGCACCACGACGGCCACGGTGCTCGCGGAAGCCATTTTCCGTGAAGGACTTAAGAACGTGACGGCGGGAGCTGACCCCATGGCTCTCTGCCGGGGCATCGCCAAGGGAGTCAACGCGGTTACGGAAGCCCTCAAGAAGCTCTCCCGCCCGGTGAAGGTCAGCGATCGGGCTGATCTGGTCAACGTGGCCTCCATTTCGGCCAACAATGACCGGACCATCGGCGAACTGCTGGCCGAGTGTTTCGAGAAGGTCGGCAAAGACGGCGTCATCACGGTCGAGGAAGGCAAGTCGGCCGAGACGAACTACGACCTCGTGGAGGGCATGCAGTTCGACCGCGGCTATCTCAGCCCGCATTTCGTGACCGACCAGGACGCGATGGAGGCGGTGCTCGACAAGCCCTTCATCCTGATCCACGAAGAGAAGATTTCCAATGTGGGCAAGCTGGTCCCGCTGCTGGAGAAGGTGGCCAAGGCCAAGCGGCCGTTGCTGATCATTGCCGAAGACGTGGAAGGCGAGGCCCTGGCCACGTTGGTGGTCAACAAGCTGCGTGGCATTCTCCAGGTGTGTGCGGTGAAGGCTCCGGGCTACGGAGATCGCCGCAAGGCCATGCTGGAGGATATTGCCATCCTCACCGGCGGCAAGAACATCATGAAGGATCTGGGCGTTGAGCTGGACAAGGTCGCGATTGCCGACCTGGGCCAGGCCAAGCGGGTGCGGGTGGACAACGACAACACCATCATCATCGAAGGCGTGGGCGACACGAAGCAGATCCAGGCTCGCGCCGAGCAGATCAAACGCGAGATCGAAATTACCACCAGCGACTACGATCGCGAGAAGCTCCAGGAGCGGCTGGCGAAGCTGTCCGGTGGCGTGGCCCAGATCAACGTGGGCGCGGTCACCGAGACGGAGATGAAGGAGAAGAAGGCCCGGATCGAGGACGCCCTGAATGCCACCCGCGCGGCCATCGAGGAAGGCATCGTTCCCGGCGGCGGGGTGGCCCTGGTGCGGTGCATCAGCGCGCTGGACAAGGTCGAGGCGAGCGGGGACGAGAAGACCGGCGTGCAGGTGGTGCGCGAGGCGCTGACCGCTCCATTGCGGCAGATCGCCATCAACGCCGGCCAGGAGCCGGGTGTTGTGCTGGCCAAGGTGCTGGCGAACAAGAGCGCGACTTTCGGCTACAACGCCGAGACGGACACCTACGGCGACCTGATGAAGGATGGCGTCATTGATCCGACCAAGGTGGTGCGGACGGCCCTCCAGAACGGCAGCAGCGTGGCGCGCGTCCTGTTGAGCACCGACTGCCTCATCACGGAAAAGCCCAAGCCCAAGGACGAGGCCGGCGGCCCGGGTGAGATGGGCGAAGGCATGGACGAGGACTACTGAGAGCCGCAGCGGCCGGACTCCGTACCGGCCGTTGATCAGTGAACGGCCGGTACGGAGCCCGGCCGCTACATGGAATTTGACGAGACTTAGATAAGCGTGAGAGGAGATACTCGCGATGGCGAAGCTGAATTTGAGACCGTTGGATGATCGTGTGGTGGTCAAGCAGGGCGAGGCTGAGGAGCGCACCGCGGGCGGCATCGTGCTGCCGGATACGGCCAAGGAGAAGCCGCAGCGCGGCACCGTGGTGGCGGCGGGCCCGGGCAAGCTGCTGGACAGCGGCAATCGCGGCGCCTTGAGCGTCAAGGTCGGCGACGAGGTGTTCTACGCCAAGTACGCCGGTTCGGATGTGGAAGTGGACGGCGAGAAGTACGTGATCCTCCGGGAGAGCGACGTTCTGGCGGTGATTGAGAAGTAAGAGGCAGCAGCGGGCGCGGGGATCATAGAACCGCGGAGCCGCAGAGGCGCTGAGAAATGGTTGGGATTTCAAATTTGAAATGCGTCTCGGCGTCTCCGCGGTTCATGAATTCTCTTCCGCAGCCTTCAAGGAGCGATTGGTTATGGCTAAGCAATTGATGTTTGAAGAAGTCGCCCGCCAGCAGATTCTGGAGGGCGTTTCCAAGTTGGCCGCCGCGGTCAAGGTGACCCTGGGGCCAACGGGACGAAACGTGATTCTGCATAAGTCGTTCGGCTCGCCGCGGATCACCAAGGACGGGGTGACGGTCAGCAAGGAGATCGAGCTGCCCGAGCCGTTCCAGAACATGGGCGCCAAGATGGTCAACGAGGTGGCCAACAAGACCAACGACGTGGCCGGCGACGGCACGACGACGGCTACCCTGCTGGCCGAGGCCATCTACCGCGAGGGCCTCAAGAACGTGACCGCCGGGGCGAACCCGATGGCCTTGAAGCGCGGCATCGACGCCGCGGTCGAGGCGGCGGTGGCGAGCATTCGCGACCAGGCGGTGAAGGTCAAGGGCAACGAAGACATCGCCAAGGTCGGCACCATCGCGGCCAACGGCGACGAAGAAATCGGCAAGCTGCTGGCCGAGGCCCTGGACCAGGTGGGGCCGGAAGGCATTGTCGAGATCGAGGAGGGCAAGAGCCTTCACACCGAGAAGGAAGTGGTCGAGGGCATGCAGTTCGACAAGGGCTACATCTCGCCCTACTTCATGACCGACCCCAACACGCTGGAGTGCGTGCTCGAGGACGCGTACATCCTGATCCACGAGAAGAAGATCTCCAACGTACGCGAACTCATCCCGCTGCTCGAGAAGCAGATGGGCACCGGCAAGCCGTTGCTGATCATTGCCGAGGACGTGGAAGGCGAAGCCCTGGCCGCCCTGGTGGTCAACAAGCTCCGCGGCGTGCTGAACGTCGCGGCGGTGAAAGCCCCCGGTTTCGGCGATCGGCGCAAAGCCCTGCTGGGCGACATCGCCATCCTGACCGGCGGCAAGCTGATCAGCGAGGACCTCGGGGTCAAGCTGGAAAACGTCCAGCTCACCGACCTGGGCCGGGCCAAGAAGATTGTGGTGGACAAGGATTCCACCACCATCATTGAAGGCGCCGGCAAGAAGGCGGACATCAAGGGCCGCTGCGACCAGCTCCGCAACCAGATCGAGAAGACCACCAGCGACTACGATCGCGAGAAGCTCCAGGAGCGGCTGGCGAAGCTGACCGGCGGCGTGGCCATCATCCGCGTCGGTGGAGCGACGGAGACCGAAGTCAAGGAGCGCAAGGACCTGGTCGACGACGCCTTCCATGCAACCCGCGCGGCGGTTGAAGAGGGCGTGGTGCCCGGCGGTGGGGTGGCCTACCTGCGGGCGATCGAGGCCGTTCGCAAGGCTCGCGAGAAGGCCCGCGGCGACGAGAAGGTCGGCTGCGACATCGTGGCCCGTGCGCTGGCGTATCCGACCCGCCAGATCGCGGAGAACGCCGGCCAGGACGGGGCCGTGGTTGTCGCCGAGATCCTCGAACGCGGGGGCAAGATCGGCTACAATGCGCGAACCGGCGAGTACGTGGACATGTTCAAGGCCGGCATTATCGATCCGGCCAAGGTCACGCGGACGGCTCTGGAGAACGCGGCCAGTGTGGCCGGCCTGATGCTCACCACCCAGGTGCTGGTGACTGAGCTGAAGGATGAGAAAAAAGAGATTGTCGGAGCGGTCCGGTAGTCGGGCCTACAATTGAGTCAAACCGCAGAGACGCAAAGACGCGGAGCGGGAGATCTGAAATCTGAGCTTTCAGGTTCAAGATTTCAACTCTCTGCGTCTGGGCGTCTCTGCGGTTCAATGAGACGAGCGCCGCACACAGCTATGTGAGATGCCGGTGGCTGGAAAACGCGATTACTACGAAGTGCTGGGGGTGAAACGGGAAGCAGGTGCCGATGAGATCCGAAAGGCTTATCGGCAGGCGGCGCTGAAATATCACCCCGACCGCAACCCCGGCAACCCCGAGGCCGAGGCCCGCTTCAAGGAGGCGGCCGAGGCTTACGAGGTCCTTTCTGATCCTGAAAAGCGGCAGCGCTATGATCGGTATGGCCATCGTGGCGTGCAGGGCGTCGGCGTACATGACTTCTCGGGGATGAACGTCCAGGACATCTTTTCGATGTTCGACGACATCTTCGGGGGAGGCATGTTCGGGGGGCGTCGTGGCCGGGACGGCGTGGACCTGGAAATGGAAATCGAGGTCACGCTCGAACAGGTGGCCACCGGCGTTGAGAAGACCATCGAGTTCGACCGGCAGGACTACTGCGAGACCTGCTCCGGCTCAGGCAGCGAGCCGGGTTCCAAGCGGCGCAACTGTCCCACCTGCGGGGGTTACGGGCAGGTGGAGCAGACCACGGGGCTGGGCGCCTTTTTCGGGCGGGTGGTGACCGCATGTCCCTCCTGCCGGGGCAAGGGTACCCTGATCGTCTCACCCTGCAAGAAGTGTCGCGGGACCGGGCGGCAGACCAAGCATCGCGTGCTGACCATCCGGATTCCGCCGGGCATCAACGATGGCCAGGGGGTTCGCGCCGCCGGCGAGGGCGAGCCCAGCGAGAACGGGGGTGCCCGGGGCGACCTGCACGTGTACGTGCGGGTGAAGCCTCATCCGTTCCTTGAGCGTCATGGGCAGGACCTGGTCTGCCGCGTGCCGATCAGCTTCACCCAGGCGGCGCTGGGGGCCAAGATCGAGGTGCCGTCCCTGACGGGCAAGGTGGAGATGACCATCCCCCCCGGGACGCAGCATGGGCAAATGTTCCGACTGGCCGGCCAAGGGCTTCCGTCGTTGCGGTCGCGCAATCGCGGCGATGAGATCGTCCAGGTCTGGGTGGAGGTGCCTCGAAAGCTGAGTGCGCGGCAGGAAGAGTTGCTGCGGGAGTACGCGAAGACCGAGGACAAATCCGTCCTGCCGGAGTCCAAGGGCTTCTTCGAAAGACTGGCCCAGTTCTTCTCCGGCTCAGGGCAGGACGGTGGATCGAAGGATGAGCGATCATGAGCAACGGTGACGAGGAAAAAGTTGTCATTCCAACGGAGGAAGAGGTGGCTCGCTACGGCGGGAACCAGGCCGGCGGGGCGGGTGATGGCGAGCCGGCCGGGGCGGAGCCGGCCCAGGCGGAGACGACTGAATCAGCGCCCGAGGTTCGCTCACCGGAAGTGGAATGGAAGGAAATCGCCCTGCGTGCCCGCGCGGAGCTGAGCAATTACCAGAAGCGGGCGGAGAAAGATCGGGCCGAGGCCATTCGCTATGCGAACGGCGGCCTGGTCAAGGATCTTCTGCCGGTCCTGGATGATCTCGAGCGCGTGATCCAGAGCGCGGAAGAGACCCCCGAAGCGAGCGCCAAGGCGGTGGTGGAAGGTGTAAAGCTTATCCTGGATATGTTCCGTAAGGTTCTGCGGCAGTACAACGTGGAAGCAATTCCGGCCGAGGGGGAACTGTTTGATCCGCAGGTTCACGAGGCCATGATGGAGCGGCCCTCCGATCATGCCGAGCGGGTGGTCTTGCAGGAACTGAGCAAAGGCTACAAACTGCACGATCGCGTGCTCCGGCCGTCCAAGGTGATCGTGTCCAAGCCGATGCCTGCCGCGGAAGCGGCGGAAAGCGAGTCGGCGGAGGGCGAGGGCTGAATGCAACCGTGTAATACAACCTTATGGCGTCGATTCGGGCGGGGAATGACGGCGGGGGAGCGAAACGAGGAACGTGTATGCCGACGTATGATTACGAGTGCAGTGCGTGTGGTCACAAGTACGAGTTGTTCCAGTCCATTAAAGCCGAGCCGGAGAAGAAGTGTCCGGCCTGTGGAAAGAACACGGCCAAGCGTCTGATCGGGGCGGGCGGCACGATCATCTTCCGGGGGCCGGGCTTCTACGTGACCGACTACCGCAGCGAGAGCTACAAGAAAGCGGCCAAGGCGGACGCCGAAGCGGCTTCGGCGGCCAGGAAGGAAAAGACCGAATCCAAGCCCGCCGGAACCAGCAGCGGCGGCGCCAAGTAGCGCGGTCAACAACCCGCGATGCGGAGCTTCCGCACATGCCCACGCTGGAATGCCCTACCTGTCGAGCGAAAGTGAGCTACCGGGAGCTGGCCGAGGTTCCGTATCGTCCGTTTTGCAGCCGGCGATGCAAGCTGATCGATCTCGGCCGCTGGTTGAACGAGGAATACCGCATCTCGGAAGAGCTTCCTCCCGAGTTGGAGGATGAGGCTCCGGAACGGCGTCTTCCGCCCGACGCGGAAGGCTGAGGCTGCCGGGGGCCTACTCCTTCTTTGGGCTTTTCACGTTCACGACGGCCCTGGGTCGCGACCTGCCGCCGGCGGTGATTTTCTGCCCGGCGGTGGGGCGTTCCTGCTTTTCGAACGGTTCGAGCCGTACGGGCTGGCCCGTCTGGGCGGAGCGGTAGATGGCTTCGATCACGCGCACGTCAGCCCAGCCTTCCTCGCCGGAGGGCTCGGGGTCCCTGTCGGTTCGGATGCAATCGGAGAAGTAGGCCAGCTCGGCCGCGAACTGATCGCGTTGCTTGAAGGATTTCTGCCGCGTTCGCTGGTTGACGGTGAGGTATTGCACCAGCGGGTACTGGTAATCGTAAGCCGGCTCGAGGCGCAGGTCGCCCTTGGTGCCCACGATGCGGTAGGCGGAGACGGCTGAGGCGCCGAAACTGGTTACGAAGGTGGCCAGCCGTTCACGCGGGAAGCGCAGCATCGCGCCGGTCATCTCATCCACTTCGCGGAAGCGTTCGTCGCCGGGGTTGGCGCTGAAGGCGAAGACCTCGTACGGCTCATCCTGGAAGAGATAGCGGGCGGCGTTGATACAGTACACGCCGATATCGTAGATCGTGCCTCCGCCCCGCTCGCGCTGGACGCGGATATTGTCCGGGTCGCCGACCTGGAAGCTGAAGACGGAGTTGAACAGGCGCAGCTCGCCGAGCTTGCCGGACTGGGCTATTTCGATCGCCTGGAGGTTGGCCGGCTCGAAGTGCAGGCGGTAGGCGATCATGAGCTTTACGTTACCCTCGCGACAGGCTTGGATCATCTGGCGGCACTGATCCGAGGTAACCGCCATGGGTTTTTCGCAGAGCACGTGAATGCCCGCCCGGGCCGCGCGGATGCTGTACTCCGCGTGCATGTCGTTGGGCAGGGTGATGAACACCGCATCGATTTCGCCGGAACGAAGGCATTCGTCGTACTGTTCATAGGAGTACAGGCGTTCAACCTTGTATTTCCTGCCCAGCTTCTTGAGCTTGGCCGGATCGCCGGAAACCAGCGCGGTCAGTGTGGAGTTCTTTCTGGCGTTCAGAAACGCGGGCAGCACAGCGGTCTGGGCGATGTGGCCCAGGCCCACGAGGGCATAGCGAATTTTCCGCGTTTTTGAGGATTTCGACACATCTTCTTCAAGAAAGCACATGGGTATTCCTTTCCAGGTTCAGGGTTTATCCCGGTTCCTGGCCGCCGCCGGAGGTTTCCGCCCGCTGAGGGGCCTCGGCCTCAGCAGGGCCCAGGCCGTAGATGGTCGGTCCGTTCAAAACGTTGCCATAGCCGTCGTATCGCGACCCGTGGCAGGGGCAGTCCCAGGTTTCCTCGGCCTCGTTCCAGCTCACGATACAGCCCAGGTGTGTGCACACGGCGTTGCGTTCGTGGACTCGGCCGGATGCGTCGCGATAGGCCGCAATGAGCTTGAGTCCGCGTCGGATGAGAGCGCCCTTGCCCGGAGGAATTTCATCGACCGATTCGACCTCGCCCGGCTTGATCCAGTCGGCGTATTTCCAGGCCACGTTGAGGTTTTCACGGGCGAAATCGCCCGCGGCTCGGAGCGTTCTACGGGAGGGGTCGTAGATTTTCTCCCAGCGGTTGGGCCGGCCCAGGATCATGTCGGTCAGCAACATGCCGGCGATGGTGCCGTGGGTCATACCCATGCCGGAATCGCCGGTGGCAATATAGATGTTCGGATAGTCGCCGGGGTTGCGTCCGATGAAGGCCAGCCCGTCGATGGTCTCCATGACCTGCCCGGACCAGCGGAAGACCACCTGCGTGGCTTGCGGCCAGCGTTCCCGCCCCCAGCGTTCGAGGGCGTCCCATCGGCGGTCGAAGTCAGTGGCCTGGCCGGTCTTGTGATCCTCTCCACCGACGATGAGCACCTCGTGGGCGAGAGGTTGGCCGGCTTGTGCTTCGGTGCCGTGGACGCCGTCAGCCCGTTGAAGGCGGGCGTAGTGGTAGGGGTCGGACGTGTCCCAATAGAGGGCTCGTGAGATGCTGCCGGCGGGTACCAGGAGGCCGACCACATACGTTCGGTAGGGGGCCTGCTTGGTGTGGATGGTCAGCATGTCGTTGATCGGCGAATTGGTGGCGATGATCGCCGCCCCGGCAGTTACGGTGGGCCCCTGCTGCGTCTCGATCCTGGCCTGTGAGCCGCCTTTGACCCCCTTGACCTGGGCGCGGGTGAAGATCCGGCCTCCGTTTCGTTCGATGGCCCGGATGAGGCCGGCCAGGTACTTGATGGGGTGGAACTGGCCCTGACGGGGGAAGCGGAGGGCGGGGCCGGTGTTGAAATCGGGGATCGGCGCTCGCTCTACGCGTTCAACGCCCGCCAGGCCGGCGCGACGGGCGGCCTGAAGCTCTCGGTTCAACTCTTCGGTGGAACTGCCCGGCGGCACGAACAGATAACCGTCCACGCGTTCGAAATCGCAGTCGATTCCTTCCTCCGTACTGATTCGCTCGATCTGGTCGATGGCCGCCCCATGGCTCTCCGCGGCCATGCGGGCGCCTTCCTGGCCGTGCAGCCGCTCGATCATGTGGAATCCGTCGTCGATGGCGTTGGACAGGTGGGCGGTAGTCCGGCAGGTTTCTCCACCGGCAGGGATTCCGTCGTCGAGCACGACCACGGATTGGCCCTGTCGGGTCAGCAGGTAGGCGGTGGTCAGACCGGCTATGCCCGCGCCCACGATGCAGACGTCAGCCTGGAGGTCCTGCTCAAGTTCGCGAGGGACGGGTATATCGGCGGTGGCCATCCAGATGGAGACAGAACGCCCGGAATCGCTCTTCATGATCGGCCTCCCCGTGATATGGGAGAAAGGAGGGTTGAGCGGTCGCCGTCAGACACCGATCAGGTGGGGCGTTGGGGATGCGGGCGAACGCATCGCGGGGGCAGGCCACGGTTGGTTGTGACCTGCCCCCACGGATGTGTCGGGAATGTCATTCCTGATCGAGGCTGATGTCCTCAACCGTTTCGATACTCTTTGCGCGGCGGCCCCGTTGACCGCGCGACTGCGTTTCCCGGGCCTCTTCAGTGCGGCGGCTCCGGGCCTTTTGCCCTTCGCCGCTGAGATTGCTTTTGTGGTTGTTCCTGCCTTTCTTGTCCCTGCGCTCACTGCGCGGCATGGAAACGACTCCTACAGATGGGTTCTTTTCCTGTCAGTGTTCACCGGACCGCGCGTGCCCTGAAGCGGACGTCGAGCGTCGGTGAACCAGCCTGTATCCGGTTCAGGCAGCGCCAGGTGTCCGGACGCCGCGTCGCGTTCTCACTCGCCGCTTTCGGGAGCACGTGAGCCTGCGCCGGCGCCAGTCCCTTCCCCCTCACTGCCGCCTTCAGCGCTGGCCCTGCGGGCGCGGGCCGCCCGAGAGGCTTCGCCACCCTTGCGTCCGGCCTCGCGCGCCTCTTCCGGGGTAAATTCGTGCGCGGTGCCTTGGGCATGGGCGGCACGACCCCCTTCGCTGGCGATTTGGCGCTGGCGCTCCGGGTCCATTCCGGCGAATCCACGGCCGCTTCGCCGGCCCCCTGATTCGCCGCCCTGGTTTTTCTCCGGCATGATCTTCTCCTTTTAATAAAGATCAGGTCGTGCCCGATTCACCATTTTGAAAAAATACAGCTCTTGGATCCGTGCCATCCGGCACGGACCCCCTGAGGCGCAGGACTCGGGCCCGGGCGTCTTGTGGCCCGCGACCATCCCCGTGAACTCAGCCCGCCTGGGTTTCGAGACTCGGGCCTGACTGGCTGGAAGGCTGCGGAAAAAGGCCGGCAGATCTTCAGCTTCGCCGGCCCTGGTATGTTCCAGGTTGAAGTTGCACTCTGCGTGAAGCTAAGCCTGGCTCCGCCTGCCCGCCCGCCGACCCGTCCTCATGATTAGTCCGGGGAGTCTACGACCCTGTTGGCATGGGCGAATCTCCTGTCGGGAACCGGCAGCCCCCGCAACGGCCCAATTTCGCACCTGGCCGTTTCTGCCGACAGCCTTCCCTGCGCAGCCGGAGCGTACCCTTATCAAGGCCGTTGTGACAGACCTTGGCCGCTCGTGCTGCCGATTGATAGGTGGGCTGACTTGGACGCTCGGAGATGCATCGTGCTTAAGTCGTCCGGGTGGGCCTCATGCACCTACTGTTTTTATGCACCCCATGCGGGCAAGGCAAGAATGACGGTGGCTTTCAAACCTGCGAAAAATGCAGTTCGCGCCGTCAGGTGGTGTGGCCCGCGGCCGTTGAACCTCAGCCATTCGGGTCCGACGCCCGCGCTGAAGCGGCAGGTCGAAAGGGATGAAGATATAATGGCTCCTTCTGGAGGAAATCGGCGATGGCGATGCTGTTAGAGTTTTCCATGTACCCTTTGGGCAAGGGCGAATCCGTCGGCGAGCAGGTCGCGGCCAGCCTGGACATCATCGATCGCAGCGGCATTCCCTACCGGCTGAATGCCATGGGCACGGTCCTGGAAGGCGAGTGGGATGAGGTGATGGGGGTGGTTAAGCAATGCCTGGATCAAATGAGCCGGACCTGCGACCGGGTGTCCTGCGTCATGAAAATGGATTGGCGCCGTGGGGCCACCGGCCGGCTGGAAGGCAAAATCGAGAGCGTAGAAAAGCGCGTTGGTCGGCCGTTGAAACGCTAGACGCGAAATGAAAGATCCGTCATGAAGGATGAAGGATGAAGGTGAAGCGGGGTGTCCGGCCCAGACATCTTGTGGCGGGCGTGTGCGTTCTGGTGGCACTGACGTCCCTGACCCTCCGGATACGGGCGGGTCTGGCGCGGGATGCCCTCCCGGCGGCCATAGGGGCCAAGACGCCCGCGGGCTCGTGGACCCTGCCGGAACCTCGCGACTACGTGCTTTACCCCGAAGTTGCTCCGGGCGAAGAGGCCCACGGACCCGAACGGATCATCGCCCTGGCCCCCAGCGTCACAGAAACGGTATGTGCCCTGGGCCTGAAGGATCGGCTGGCCGGCCGGACCCAGTTCTGCCAGTATCCGCCAATCATCACATCCGTGCCGGTTGTCGGTGGCATCATGGATACCAACCTGGAAATGATCCGCGCCCTCGAACCGAACCTTGTGTTGACCACTTTTAACAGCGGCGGTCTCAATCCCAAACTGGAAGCCCTGGGGCTCCGCCACGTGTCGGTTCCGCACGAGTCGCTCGAAGACGTATTTGTGGCGATTGAGCGCGCGGGTCGGTTTTGCGACCGGCCGGCGACCGCTCGTCAGCTTGCGGCCGCCATTCGGGCGGACCTCGAACGCCTCCAGCGGGCCGCTCGCGCCCTGCACGATCGCCCGTTGCGGGTGCTGATCGTGCTTGGTGAACTGCCCGTGCCGCCGGCTACCGTCTGGGTGGCCGGACCGGGATCATTCCTGGATGACCTGCTGCGAATGACCGGCCACCGCAATGCGGCCGCGGACATCCTGCAAACCGCCCATGGGGAGATTCCCTTGGAGCGTCTGGTTGTGCTGGATCCGGAGGTGATCCTGACCTTTCCGACCGTCATGCCCACTCCAGAGGATATGAACGAACTCTACGGGAGCTGGTCGCGGGCGGGGGCCATGCAGGCCATCCAGCAAAGGCGCGTCCGGGCCGTAGGCGGCCCGGAATGGCTCAGTGCGGGGCCGAGGATCGCAGTGGGGCTGCATCGGCTTCTGTCAGCGCTGGCGGAATACAGGTGAGACCGGCCACTCGAATGACTTGCGCCTGGGGCATTGAGGTGTTCTGGGAGTTGGTTTGGCCCCTTTGCTTGCCGTTGGCAGGATAGGGTGTTTGCCTGTGGATTGGCAGGGCAGCCCCCAGATTTGACTCCCCGCCTATACTGCACTGCGTTTGGTTTCGTTCGGGTGCTGCCCTTGACGGGAATGGCCGGGTATGGCTAGACTTCGGCCTTGCAACGGCTGAGGGGCCGCGGGCGAGCTAAATCGATTATTATTGACTGCGCTTCTGGGCGCAGAGGCGGAAGTGTTTTGCCTGCGTCAAGGCCTTAATTTTATCGGGCCTGTGTCGTGGCTCGGGAGACCTTATGGTTGAGGCGAGACCACCCAAACCGACGCAGAGTGGGGCCTTGCGGCTGGCTGGCGCGGGGGTGGAGTTGGCTGGCACGGTGGCGGTAGCGTGCCTGCTGGGCTATTGGATTGACAATCGATTTGGTACCAGCCCGTGGGGGATCGTGATCCTCGCGGCGATCGGCGTGGTGGGGGGGCTTTACAATCTGGTTCGGCGAAGCGTTCACGAGATGCTCCGGTCGCCGAAACCACCCCGGCCGGGAGGCGGCCCCGAGGGGCCTCCGGCGGAGCGCGGACGGACGGACGTCTGATGTCTTCTGGCGGTGATCGCAAGCGGGTGGTCTGGAAGCTCTGCCTGCTGCCCCTGGCGGGCTGGATGGTTCTGGCCCTCGGCGGTTACGTTCCAACGGAGCGACTGGCCGGAGCGGCAGGAGTTCGGGCGATGCTGCTGGGCCAGGGCCTGGTGGCACTGGTCGTCTTTGCGACCCTGTTGTCAGCCATGAGGAGGATGGTGGGGCGATCCCCGGTTGACGGCTTCAAGATCGCGTTGACGGCAGGAGTCGTTCGTTTTTTCGTGACGGTGCCTCTGTTGGCCGGTGTGGCCTGGGGGGGGCGCGTCCCGGTGATTGCCTTCCTGGTGTGGGCGGCGATCACGTACGTGGTGATGGTGATGCTGGAGGCGATTGCGTTGACCCTCTGGACCAACTACCTCGAGAGTGAAAAGCGATGCTGATGAATGTGCTGGCCGCGGGCAATCCGTTGACCCACGTGGTAGATCACGCGTGGATCCGGCGCGGGGATTTCACCCTGCTTTCCAACCACATCATTATCATGCTGGTAGCGGCCGTCCTGACCATGGTGCTGGTTCCCCTGTGTCTGCGGGTGCCGCAGACTGCCGATGAGGTCGAGCGTCTCACGCCCCGTGGCAAGCGGAATTTTATGGAGGTGATCTGCGAGTTTCTGCGTGATTTCGTGGCCAGGCCCAACCTCGGGCCGCACACGGACGCGTTCATGCCCTACGTCTGGACGGTCTTTTTCTTCATCCTGATGAACAACCTGCTGGGCCTGCTTCCCCTGGAGCCTTTGACCAAGCCGGTGGTGAAGGCCCTGACGGGGATCGATCACGGCATTTACGGCACGCCGACGGGCAATATCTGGGTAACGGGCACGCTGGCGGCCACCACGCTGATCATGATCGTCTTCAACGGTCTGCGGACCAACGGCCTTGGCTACGTGAAGCATTTTTTCATGGGGCCGTTTCCGATCAACCTCCTGATCGCGGTACTGGAAGTCATCGGCCTGTTTGCGAAATCGTTCGCACTGGCTATTCGTCTCTTCGCCAACATGATGGCCGGCCACATTCTGCTGGCGGTGCTGCTGATGTTCATCGCCATGGCCTTCAGTGCCGGGGCCCTGCTGGGAGTGGTGGTGGCGGTGCCGGTGGTGCTGGGCAGCGTGGCCATCAACATGCTTGAGCTGTTCGTCGCGTTCCTCCAGGCGTTCATCTTTACCTTCCTGAGCTGCGTGTTTATTGGCCAGGCGGTGAACATCCATCACGAAGAGGAGCATCACGAGCACCACGGTGAGGAGGCCGGCCCGGCCCATGCGGCCGGCCACGGTCACGAGAAAGAGCCGACGCCGGCGCACTAAAGAGACGGCGGGTTCGGATGATAGATCGCGGATGAGGAGAGCCGTCCATCGGCGAAACAGAAAGTCGCTGATCGGCGAAGCAGTTTGAAATCTGCGATCTGAAATTTGAAATTGGAACGCCATGCCCGGGGAGCGGGTACCGCGGGTCACGAGGCCGAGAGGCGATGGCGAGGTTGAAAGCGAGGTCGTTCCCGCCGGCCTCAACAGGAAAGGTCACGGTTATGAACAAGATTCTGGTGGTATTGGCGTTGGTGGGCGCGTTCGCCCTGGCGCCGGCCGCCCTGGCGCAGGAGAATGCCGGTGCGGAGGCGCAGGGGGCGCAGGTGAGCCAGCCCTCGTCCTTATGGCTCACGAGCAGCGGCGCGGCCCTGCTGGGCGCGGCCATTGGCGCGGGCCTGGTGGTGATAGGTGGTGCCGCGGGCATCGGGCGGATCGGCACCAGCGCCGTCGAATCCATGGCCCGCCAGCCGGAGGCGGCCGGTTCGATCAACGGCGTGGCCCTGATCACGGCGGCCATGATCGAAGGCGCGACCCTGTTTGCGGTCGTGGTATGCCTGCTGGGCCTGATCTTCGGACGGGCTTTGACTTAATCCTCTTGTGCAAAGCGGGCAGGGGCGCGGAGTGGCCTGCGCCCCTGCCGCTCACGAAAATACGCTAGATTCTCAGGAAGGTCGCATGTTCACTAAACAACGTTGGGCGATAGCCGCGACCGCTGGTCTGCACGGGCTGGCGTCCACCGCGCTGGCCGCTCAGGCGGAACACGGGGGGGACGAAGCCAACCTCTTCGCGGGCGATCTGGGCAACGCCATCTTCACGCTGCTTATTTTCCTGCTGGTGCTGGTTGTTCTGGCCCGCTTCGCCTGGAATCCGCTTCTGAAAGCCCTGCAGAACCGTGAGAAGTACATTCGGGAATCGCTGGAATCGGCCCGGCGCGACCGTGAGGAATCGGAACGGCGGCTCCGCGAATACGAGGCTCGCATCGCCAAGGCGCATGAAGAGGCGATGGCCATCGTGGAGGAGGGGCGCCGCGATGCCGAGTCCGTCAAGCGTCGGATCGAGGAGGAGGCCCGCAAGAGCGCTGACGCTCTGATCGAGCGGGCGCGGCGCGAGATCGGCATTGCCCGCGATTCCGCGCTCAAGGATCTCTACGAGCAGTCCGCCCATCTGGCGGTGAACCTGGCCGGCTCGGTGCTTCGCCGGGAGCTCTCTCCCGATGATCAGCAACGGCTGATCGGCGATGCCCTGACCGAACTGCAGAACAGGCGCAACGGATCGGGCAGCCGGGAGGCGAAGACGCTATGAGCATTTCCCCGATTGCCACGGCCGGCCCGCCGCGCGAGTTCGACCAGGAGACCCTGGGGCTGGCCGACGTCTACGCGGAATCGCTGCTCCAGGTCGCGGCGGAGACAGGCCAGGTCGAGGCGGTTGCGCAGGAATTCGGCGAGTTGATCGCCCTGATGGATCGCGAGCGTGACCTGGAGCTGTTTCTGATCGCCGACACGGTGGACGCCGATCCCCGCCGGGCGAGTTTGGAAAAGATTTTCCGCGGCCGGATGAGCGATCCGCTCCTGAATACGCTCCAGGTGCTCAATAATCGCGGGCGTCTGGGATTGGTGCGGGCCGTGGCCCGTTGCGTGCAGCTCCGCATGGAGGCGCGGCGTCACCAGCAGGAGGTTACGGTTCGTTCGGCCCAGCCGTTGACGGATTCGCTCCGCGAGCAGATCAAGCGTTCGGTGAGCGAGTACATCGGCAAGGAGGCGCTGCTGATCGAGGAGGTGGCCCCCGAGTTGATCGGCGGGCTGGTTCTCCAGATCGGGGACGTTCAGGTGGACGCCAGCGTGGCGACCCGGCTTCAGACCTTATATCGCCGCCTCATCGAGCGGGCGACCGCGGAGGTTCACGAGGGGCAGCGGTATGTGGTCGAGGCCTGACTGATCGTGGAATGCGGATTGTGGATTGTGGATCGTGGATCGTTGTTCGGGGCAGCGACGGAGTGGGCTTCGCGCAACGATCGGCGATCGACAACCGGTGGTTCCGGGGCGGTCCACCTCCTCGGAGGTTGAGACGCGTAGATAGCTGAAGGCTGATCGCTGACTGCTGAAAGCTGATCGCTGAGAGCTGAGAGCTGAAAGCTGATTGCTGATACAAGGTGAATGGCATGCGCTTCAAAGTCGATGAGATCACGTCCGTCATCAAGGATGAAATTGCCCAGTACAGAGGGGAGATCGATGTCGCCGAGGTGGGCAAGGTGATCGAGGTGGGCGACGGCATCGCCCGCATCTACGGTCTGTCCAAGGCCATGGCCGGCGAAATGCTCGAGTTCGAGAACGGCGCCATCGGCCAGGTGTTCAACCTCGAGGAGAACGCGATCGGCGCGGTGGTCCTGGGCGAGTACCTGGGCATCAAGGAGGGCGACACGGTCCGCTCGACCGGGCAGTTGCTGTCCGTGCCGGTCGGGCCGGCCATGATCGGTCGCGTGGTGGATCCGCTCGGGCGTCCGCTCGACGGACGCGGCGTGATTGAGACGCCCCTGCGTCGTCCGATGGAGACGAAAGCCCCCGGGATCGCGGAGCGCCAGCCGGTGGACGAGCCGCTTCAGACCGGCATCAAGGCTATCGACAGCATGATCCCCATCGGGCGGGGGCAGCGTGAGCTGATCATCGGCGACCGCAAGACGGGCAAGACCGCCATCGCCATCGACACCATTCTCAACCAGCGCGAGTCGGGCGTGATCTGCGTCTACGTGGCCGTTGGCCAGAAGGAATCCACCACCGCCGGCGTGGTCGAGAGTCTTCGCGAGCACGGGGCCATGGATTACACCATCGTGGTGGCCGCGGGCAGCTCCTCGCCGGCCCCGCTGCAGTACATCGCGCCCTACGCCGGGTGTGCGATGGCCGAGTACTTCATGTACGAGGAAGGCCGGGCCACGTTGTGCATCTATGACGACCTGTCCAAGCAGGCCGCGGCCTATCGGCAGCTTTCGCTGCTGCTGCGCCGCCCGCCGGGTCGTGAGGCCTATCCGGGCGATGTCTTCTACCTGCACAGCCGTTTGCTGGAGCGGTCGTGCAAACTGGCCAACCGCTACATTATCGTGCCCAAGAGCGCGCCCAAGGACACCCGAACAGGCGTTACTCAGAAGGATTACATCGGCGTGCCCGGCAAGCACGAGGCCCAGCACGACCTCGAAGCGTTGGGCAAGCCCGACCATGAGATTCGCGTGGTCCCGGGGACGGGTGGGTCGCTGACGGCCCTGCCGGTCATCGAGACGCTGGAAGGCGAGGTATCGGCGTACATCCCGACGAACGTGATCTCGATTACCGACGGCCAGATTTACCTGGAGCCGGACCTGTTCTTCGCCGGCGTGCGTCCGGCCATCAACGTGGGCATCAGCGTGTCGCGCGTGGGCGGCAAGGCCCAGATCAAGGCCATGAAGAAGGTGGCCGGCTCACTGCGTCTGGACCTGGCGGCGTTCCGCGACCTGGAGGCCTTCGCCCAACTCGGCACCGAGCTGGACGCGGCCACCCAGCGGCAGCTTGACCGCGGCCGGGCGATGGTCGAACTGCTCAAGCAGGGCCAGTACAAGCCGTATCATGTGGCCGACCAGGTGATCGCCATCTTCGCCGGGACGCAGGGCTTCTGCGATGACATCCCCCTGGAGCGCATCGCTGAATTTGAGGCCAAGCTGCTGCAACACATGACGGACGCGTATCCGGAGGTTCGCAACGAGCTGATCCAGAAGGGCGACCTGACGGACGCGCTGGCTGACCGCCTCAAAGAGATTATCGCCACCTTCAAGCAGGTGTTCATGGGCGGCAAACCGGGCGCGAGTCGGCCGGAGGCGGTGGCCGCCCGATAAGCGGATTCAGGCAACAGGGTGATTTCAACGGGCGAGATGATCAGCATGGTGTCTTCCGGGCCATCCACATTGCCTCCGCGACTCCCGATGGGGCGGGTGCGCGCGGCGGCGTTGGGGGCCATGTTGATCGTGCTGGCCGTATCGCTGGTGCAGATTATGCGGGCGGACCGGATCTGCAGCGCGTTGGCCGGCCCGCCGCCCGGACAGAAGGTGCACGAGTTCACCTATGCCACCGACGAGGCGTACATGCACCTGGCCCTGGCCCGGCGGATGGCCCTGGTGCCGCCGAGTTCGGATCAGCCCTGGCCAGGCGCGTCGGCCCTGGCGGAGTCGCCTTCGCCGGCGTGGACTTTGCTGCTGGCGGGCATCATTCGGCTTACCGGCGGTGAGGCTGTGCCCGCCGATCCGAGCGTACATCCGCGCATCGAGCTTCTGGCTCCACTGATCATCAACCTGGCCATGGCCGGGCTGGTGGTCATGCTGGTGGGGCACGCCCTGCGGTTTGACGTTCGCCGGAGTTCCGGGCTGTTCGCCCGGCTGCTGGTGGTGGCGGCGTGCATGGCCATCCCGCTGCTGGTCCTGACGGGCACCGAGCATCTGGCGCACGCGTTCGTGCTCCTGCTGGCCATATCGGTGGGCGTGGAGTTGATCGAACGCGAGCACGTGGCCGCCTGGCGGCTGTTGGCGAGCATGTTGTGGATGGCCCTGGCGGTGGGCTTGCGTTACGAGAGTCTGGCGGTGGCGGCGGCCTTGGTGTTCTGGGCCTGGATTCGTCGCCGGCTCCACCGGGCGGTGATGCTGGCTCTGGCCGGCATCGGCGCGGCGGCGGGTATCGGCGTGTACCTGGGTACGCATGGCCAGTCGTGGGTGCCGCTGCCGGTGTCCATGCGGCTGGCGGATGGGTTTGGTCCGCTGGCGGAGTGGGGGCCGCCGGCCGTGGATCGCGTGGTGGCCAATCTCCGGGAAGACCTCTTTCCGTCGGCCCTGGTGCTCATCACGGCGGCCATGTTGTGGGCCCGGCGAGAGCAGCAGAGTTCGCCGGATGCCGAGGACCGCATTCGCGTGGGCTGGCTGTTTGTTTTCCTGGTGGTGGGGGTGGTGCAACTGCTGATCACGCCGGGGGGCGAGCACTTTCGGTACACCGCGTACCTGGTGCCGATTGGCGCGGTCGCGATTTTGCGGGCGTTGGCCAGCCGGCCGGGGGCCAAGTGGGCGCCCTCAGGGCCAGTGGGCCTGCGTTATGCGGTGATGGCCGTGTTTTGCCTGGTGCCGCTGGTGGTGGCCGCGGTGCCGGCAGTGCGTGCCGGCTGGTTTGCTCCCGGGGCCTGCCGGAAGGTGTTCGTGGTGAATCGGAAGATGGCGGCCTTCGTGCGGTCGTGTGTTTCCGAGCCGGTGATTGCCGGCAACGAGGCCGGCGTTCTGCGGTACGAGACGAACGCCCAGGTGCTGGATTTGTCGGTTCTGGGGGCGCGGCGTGATTTTGCGGAATCGGCCAGCGCTGCCCGGATCATTCTGGTGGCCGGGAGGCCGGGCGCGGACTTGAAGACGCTCCGCTCGTGGTATCCGGCAGGTGGCTGGCGTTTACCCGAAGAGGGCGAAGGCTGCCAGGTGACGGTTTATGCGGGCGACCAGGGCCTGCTCAATGACGTGCGTCACGGGTTGCAGGCGTTTGAGGAGCGGTTGTGCCCGCCGGGCGGTGAGGTGTGGTATGAGACTCCGAGCTCGGCGCCGGGAGAGACGCCTCAGAGCCGGCCGGGGGATGAGGTTGGGGATGTGGCGTGAGAAGGTGGAAAAGTGAGAGGGCGAAAAAGCGGGAAAGTAAGAGGGTGGGGAAATGGGAAGGTGAAAAGGTAGGAAAGTGGAAGCAGGAGTGTGCAAGACAAGTGTGTGTGAAAGAGAGAAGGTGCTGATGCTGGATGGTGCTGGCACAAGATGGTGTTGGTGCGAGCAGGTGCTGGCGTGAGAAGATGCTGGCACGAAACGGCGCAGTACGAGACGGTGTGAGCGTGGGCGGACTGGGACTGCGGCGTTTTCGCTTTCTCACCTTCGCACTTTCTCACGTTTTTCCACTTTCCCACTCGTGAGGACGTAGTAATGGCCAAAGCACGAGCGATTATCAAACGGCGGAAAGCGGTGCAGAACATCCGCAAGATCACGCGGACCATGCAGCTCATCGCCACGGCCCGTTTTCAGGCCGCATACAACCGGGCCACCGCGACCAAGCCGTATACGGAGCGGATCACCGAGCTGGTTGAGCAGCTTTCCCGCGGCGCCGGCGATATCGAGCATCCGCTGCTGCGCGTGAATACGGAATCCCGGCGATCGGTGCTGATTGTGATCACCAGCAATCGAGGCTTGTGCGGCGGTTACAATGCCGCGATCCTGCGCTCGGCCCTCGACCACTTGCGGGATCGCGAGCATGCCGGGGAGACGGTGGATCTGCACGTTCTGGGCCGCAAGGGCACGGGTTTCTTCCGCTTCCTCAACCGGCCCATGGCCGTTGCCCGGTCCGGCTTCGAGGATAAACCCCTGTTCGACGACGTGAACGACATTGCCCAGCAGATGATGGAGGCATACGAGCGGCGACAGATCAACAGCGTTCACGTAACTTTCATGAGGTTTATTTCGACGGCCGTACAGCGGGTGACCACCTTGCAGTTGCTGCCCATTGAACGGCCGGCGGCCGGCGACGGAGCGGCCCGGGCGGGCGAAGTGCAGTATGAATTCACGCCCCCGGCTCCCGAACTGCTGGCCGAGCTGCTTCCCGAGACGGTGCGCGTCCGGCTGTTCCAGTGCTTTACGGACGCGGCGGTGAGCGAGCAGGTGGCCCGCATGGTGGCCATGAAGGCGGCTACCGATGCGGCCGGGGACATGGTGCGGTCGTTGACCCAGCAGTACAACCGGGCCCGGCAGTCCCAGATCACGCTCGAACTGCTGGATATCGTCAGCGGTGCGGAGGCGATTAAGTGATGGTTGTTGGTTCTTAGTTCTTGGTCCTTTGTTCTTAGCGTTCTGGAGTGGGAGGTTCCTGAGCGCAAAGGACCAATGACGAAGGACAAAGAACCCGCGCAGCGGTGAAAGACGGCCCTGTGGGCCAAAGAGGAACGCGATGGATTCAGTCAACCTGTTCGCAATGGTTTTAGCCCTGATCGGTCCGCCGCAGACCCAGCCGGCGACGAGCGAGGCGGAGCAGGGTCTGAAGCTCAAGGCCGGCGAGCAGATCGTCGCCATCGGGGACAGCATTACCCAGGCCGGCGGGTACCTGCGGGTGATGGATGCCGTGCTGGCCCAGCAGTACCCGGACCTGAAGATCCCGAAGATCATCAACGCGGGAGTCGGCGGCCACAAGGCCGAGGATCTCGTGAAGCGTTTCGAGAAGGACGTGATCAGCAGGAAGCCGGCCGTGGTGACCATCAGCATCGGCATCAACGACGTGTGGCACCGGATGGACAAGCCGCATGACGAGAAGGTGCTCGAAGAGTACGGCCGCAACGTCGAGAAGATGGTCCGAATGGCCCAGGACGCGAAGATCCGGGTCTTCCTGGTATCGCCGACGGTGATCGAGGAGGACCCCCGGGCCGAGGGCAATGTCCGGCTGGCCAAGTACATCGCGCTCGGCAAGGAGATCGCCCGGCGCAACAAGTGCGAATATGTCGATCTGCACGCCCTGTTCCTCAAGGCCATCGAACAGAACGCCAAAAAGGCCAAGGGCAAGCGGTTTCTGACGACCGACGGCGTACACATGCTGCCGCCGGGAGACACGCTGATGGCCGTGGGCATTCTGCGGGCCATGGGCATGCCGGATGAGAAGATGAAGGCGACGGATTTGACGAAGGTGTTTGTGAAGTAGTCAGTGGTCAGTTGTCAGTTGTCAGTTGCTGGATGTGGGGGACTCCCGCTGCGGATGACCAACCCGGATCCGGCGACCTCCTGACAACTGACAAATGGACAACTGACCCAACAACTGACAACTGACAACGGACAACTGACGAGGTATCTATGTCATCCCCCAACGGTCAGAACGGTAAGAACATCGGCCGGGTCACGCAGGTCATCGGCTCCACGCTGGACGCGGAGTTTGACGAGGCCCACCTGCCCAAACTGTATAACGCGCTGAAGGTGCCGGTGGAGAGAAAGGTGCTGGGGCGGACGGAGCGCGAGATGCTCTGGTGCGAGGTGGCCCTGCACCTGGGCGGCGGAAAGGTCCGGGCGGTGGCCCTCGGTTCGACCGACGGCCTGATGCGCGGCGCCGAAATCGAGGATACCGGGGGGCCGGTATCGGTTCCCGTGGGGCGCGAGACGCTGGGCCGGGTGTTCAACCTGCTCGGCGAGCCCGTGGACATGCGCGGCCCGGTGAACGCGAAGGAGCATCGTCCGATCCACCACCCGCCGCCGGCCTTTGCCGACCTGACTCCCAAGTCGGAGATCCTGGAGACGGGCATCAAGGTGATCGACCTGCTGGCTCCGTTCGTTCGCGGCGGCAAGATCGGCCTGTTCGGCGGCGCCGGTCTGGGCAAGACGGTCATCGTGCAGGAAATGATCGCCCGCATCGCCCGCCAGCACTCCGGCTATTCGGTGTTCGCCGGCGTCGGCGAGCGCACCCGCGAGGGCAACGACCTCTGGCTGGAAATGCAGGAGGCCACCTTCAAGGACGCCGAAGGCAATCTCAAGCAGGTCATGGACCATACCACCATGGTCTTCGGCCAGATGAATGAGCCGCCCGGTGCCCGTCTGCGGGCGGCCCTGAGCGCTCTGACCATGGCCGAGTGGTTCCGCGACGAGTCCGGGGCCGACACCATGCTGTTCGTGGACAACATCTTCCGCTTCTCCCAGGCCGGCTCGGAGGTGTCCGCGCTGCTGGGCCGTATGCCCTCGGCGGTAGGCTACCAGCCCACGCTGGGCACGGAGATGGGCGAACTCCAGGAGCGCATTACCTCCACGAAGTTCGGGGCGATCACCAGCGTGCAGGCCATTTATGTGCCGGCCGACGACCTGACCGACCCGGCCCCGGCCACGACGTTTACGCACCTGGACGCCTTTATCGTGCTGTCGCGCGGCATCAGCGAGAAGGGAATCTACCCGGCCATCGATCCGCTGGCCTCGTCCAGCCGCATCCTCGACGCGCAATACATCGGCGAGCGGCATTACACCGTGGCCCAGACCGTGCAGCGGATCCTGCAGCGCTACCGCGACCTGCAGGACATCATCGCCATTCTGGGTGTGGACGAGTTGTCCGAGGAGGACAAGCTCACCGTGGCCCGGGCCCGCAAGATCGAGCGGTTCTTCTCGCAGCCGTTCTTCGTGGCCGAGCCGTTCACCGGCTTCCCCGGCAACTACACGCGGCTGGAGGACACCATCCGCAGCTTCGAGGAGCTGGTGGCCGGCAAGTGGGACCACCTCCCCGAGCAGGCCTTCATGTACGTCGGCAGCATCGAGGAGGCCGCCGCCAAGGCCGAGAAACTCAAGTGAGTGGATGGTATCGGCTGATGAGTGAGGAGTGATACGTGTGTGCCACGTCGCTGGAGCCGTGCATCAGGCTTGAGAACGCCGACCACTGCTCAAGAGCAGTGGCACACAAACCAAAAGCTGAAAGCTGATCGCTGACCGCTGAAAGCTGACCGCTTTGAACCGAGTGCTACCATGGCCGCATTACAATGCAGCGTGATTACCCCCGAAGCACGGGCATTTGAGGGCCCGGCGGAATTTGTCGCAATTCCGGCCCACGACGGCGAGATTGGCATCCTGCCCCGTCGGGCGCCGCTTGTGGCCAAGCTGGGCGCCGGCCGGTTACGGCTGCGCGCCGCGGGCGGCGACGAGCAGAGCTGGTTTATTGACGGCGGATTTGCCCAGGTGATCGACAACAAGGTCGTGGTGCTCACGCAAAAGGCCCTGCGCCCCGACCAGATTGATCCTTCGAAGGCCACCGAACAACTCGCCGCGGCCCGGAGCCTGCCGGCCAACGACGAGGTGGCCCTGAAACGCAAGGCCGCCGCCGAGGCCAGCGCCCGCGCCCAACTGCGGATCGCGGGGCGGTAGGGGAGCGGGCAGCGTTCAGCGGTCAGCGATCAGCTTTCAGCCGGCGCACAGTCGGCTTCGGGGTCGTCCCGGCGGGGGACAATGGGGTTTTGCCGATTCCACTTTCTGCTACGCCAGGTCTGCTGAGAGCTGGTAGAGAATCTCGGTGATCTTCACGCCGCTGTCGCAGGCGTCGGTGCACTTGCCGCAATGACTGCATAGCTTGGCGGGGTCATATCCGGCCTGGGCGTAGAGCTCGGCCGCCAGTTCCCGCTCGTTGTACTGATGCAGGTAGGCGTGGTAGCGGATCATGTCTACCAGGGCGATATGCTCCGGGCAGTGCACGGCGCAGTTCCCGCACAAGTGGCAGGCCCCGGCCATGCCGGCCTTCACATAGGCTTTCAGCTCGCGCCGGGCTTCCGCGGAGAGCTGCACCGCCGGCAGGGCCAGGTCGCGCTGCATTTCCCGGTTGTCCTTCATGGCGGCAATGCAGGCGTGGATGACCCCGTCGGTGAGATGGAGCATGTACAGTTTCTTCTGCTCCCACTCGTTGTAATCGGCAATCTCGCCGGCCTTTTGCCGGAGCCTGTCCCTGCGGGCGCCTTCCAGCGGCTTGCCCTTCATGCCCGTCGTTTTCATCGCGATGATGCCCACGTCCTGCTTGTGGAGGGCATCCAACTCTTCGCGCCAGTCGTCGAAGGTAATCGGGTTTACGCCCGGCATGATCAGGTCGATTTTCCAGGGGCCCCTGGCGTTGGCCTCGGCGGCGGCGGCGAGCACGGGTTTCTGGTGTTGATGGGTGCTGAAGCCGAAGTGCCGCACCTTGCCGGCCTTGTGCGCCTTCTCATAGGCCTCCCAGACTTCGATGCAGTCGAAGATCCACGGAATTTCGATGCCGTGTACGAAGTAGGCGTCCACGTGCTCGATGCCCATGCGCTGGAGCGATTCGTCCAGCCTCTGGAGATACAGCTCGGCCATGCGCTTGCCGGCAGGCCGCAGGTCGGGCTTTTTGCCGGTGGCCTTCTGGTGGGCGATGGCCGCCTCGTGGAAACGCAGCAGGTCGGCCCGCCCCTGCTTGTCGTCACCGTTTTCCAGGCGGTCGTAGGCCTCGGCCGGCAGGAAATCCTTGATCGCCTTCAGGTACAGCCGTCGCACTTCGTCGTCGATCCGGGTGAACCCGGCGATGTTGGTGGCCTTGCTGGTGATCCACAGCTTGTCGCGGTGGTCGGCCAGAAATGGTTTGAGTGATTTCTCGTGATTGCCCTCGCCGTAGCCCCAGCCCGTGTCCCAGTAGTTGACGCCGCGGGCCAGCAGGCGGCGCCAGAGGTTTTCATCTCCCCCGAAGCCCTGGACGATCCGGCTGCACAGGTAATTCGTCCGCCCCAGACGCTGATAGGCCATGGTGGGGACCCGGTTGCGGACAATAAGATCCTTTTCATTGATTGCGCCTGCCCCGGGGGTGGGCTCGGCCGCGGCGGTGGGGGCACTGCCCACGGCGGCGGCGCCGGTCAGGGTGGCGGTGGCCTTCAGGAAGTCGCGGCGATCCAGCTTACGGGGGTCGTGGGGCATGTATGACTCCTTGGCAAAAAGATGACCTGGATCCTGCGTGTCACAGTGAACGATACGTGCTTTGGCTGTGCGCAGGCCCGGCCCGAGCGGGAACGCAGTATATCCGCCGTCGTGTTAATGCGGCAAAAATTTCACCGGGGGCAGGTTCGTGCCCGCGCGATGGGAAGAGAGGCTCGATTCGTCGCCCGCGAGGGGGCAAAACCGCGCCTCGCCGGGCTTCTGGCTCGATCCGCACCGGGATGGTCAGGGCCGGCGGGCGGAGCTGTTTTCGTATTGTGCCGGGCGGGGGGCGGCGTTCAGCACGGCGAGCATGAATTCGGCGCGCCGGCTGATGGACGCTTTCTTCTCCAGGTCCATGATGTACTGGCGCTGGAGTTCATCGGATCGCTCGTCCATGAGCTTGTCGATGATCTGGCTCTGGCTTTCCTCGAAGCTGGCCTGGTGGGCGGGGGTCTTTTTTCCGCACTTGACCAAAAAGACGGCCTCGGGAGTCTCGATGGGTTCGCTGATCTGGCCCTCCTCGAGCGTGAACAGTACTTCGGCCGGACGGGCGTAGCGCTGGGTCATGGCGCCGGGGCTGATCTCACCGATGGTCCCGCCACGGGCGGCCTGCAAGCCCCGGGAATACTGGCGGGCCACGTCCGCGAAGGGTACGTCGCTTTCGAGTTCTTCCCGCGCCCGGCGAATATGGGCCAGTGCCCGTTCGCGGGCGGCGGCAATCTGCTCAGAGGTGGCCTTCGAGAGCTCCATGCCCAGTTCCGCCTCCAGCGGGATCTCGATCAGGAACATCTCCGCCCGGGGCGACGTGCTGAAGTCGGCCTTGTGGGCTTGGTAATAAGCCAGCAACTCGCTGCGCGTGGGGTTCTGGATCAGCGGCTTGAAGCGCTCGCGAAGATACTGCGAGACCATGAGCTGGCGTTTGGCCCGTTCCTTCATTTCCGCGGTGGTCAACCCGATGGTCTTGAGGTGGGCCTCGTAACGCGCCCGCACGCCCCCGAAGCGATTGTGGATGACGTCGCTGATGAGCTTGTCGGCTTCCCTGCTGAAGACCTCGTCGGCCTTATCCGGCAGGTTCTGCCGGGCTTCCTGGTAGATCATCACCCGGCTGATCTCGATGCCGATCTGCTCGGCCACGCGCCGGACCAGGTAATCGCGGTAGGCCTCCGGGGTGAGGCTCTGGGCCCGCCGGGCGAGATCGTCGTAGATGGGTTCGAGGATCTCGGGAACGGTCACCGCTTCGCCGTTGACAAAAAGGATGGGTATGCCCGCCGGCCCCTGGCCGAACTGAAAGTCCGCCGGCTGGGTGGTGGATTCCGGCTGGGTGGCGGCCGGCGACCCGCGCTTCACGTCCGGGTGATAAACGGCCGAATGGGCGATCTTGTAATCCGCCCGCTTGGGGCCGAAGTCGGGTTCCTTGCAGCCGGACAACCCACCGGCCATGGCCAGCGCGGCGATGGTGGTGATGAGCTTGCGGATATTCGTTCGCGCCAAGTGCCGGACCATATTCCCGCTCCGTTTGTCGCAGCGACCGACCAGGCGGGCCGCTACATCCATACTTGAATCGGGTGCGTATCTTACCTGCCCCCCAAGTTATCGGCCAGAGGCAGAAAATACTTCCAACCTTCAAGCCGCGCCGGATGCCTGCCCCACCGAGAGCATCTTCCGCAGGACGGCCAGCAGGGTGGTGGGCTCGAAGTAGGCCTCCGTGAGACGCAGGTGCACCGTGTGGGCGTCGGCCATGCGCGCCGAGCCGGGGCTGTTCATGAACATGGGCTCGACCAGCCGGAGGTCCTCGACCGAGAAGACCAGGTCCGGCTTCTGCTGGTTGATGGCCCGGATCTTAAGCGGCTGGCAGAGGATGCGCAGCTCCGCCAAATCCAGCAGCGTCTGCACCACCGGCGGGTAGGGGCCGAAGGCGTCGCGGATGTCCTTTTCGAGCTGTTCGAGTTCGGCCCGCGACCGGCAGCGGACCAGCCGGCGGTAGATTTCCATCCGCTGGCGGTCGGACTCGATGTAGCTGCGCGGGATGTGGGCGGGGACGTCCAGCTCCAGGTGGACGGGCTTGAAGGTGTCCAGCGGCTCATTCTTCAGGCGTCGGACGGCCTGGTCAAGAAGCTGACAGTACAGCTCATAGCCGATGGCGGCGATGTGGCCGGACTGCTCGGGGCCGAGAATGTTGCCCGCGCCGCGAATCTCGAGGTCGCGCATGGCGATGCGGAAGCCCGCGCCCAGTTCGGAGTATTCCTCGATGGCCTTGAGCCGGCGGGCCGCCTGGTCGGTCAGCGTCTTGTTGCGGGACAGCAGCAGATAGCAGTAGGCGCGGTGCTTGTACCGGCCGACCCGTCCGCGGAGCTGGTGCAGTTCGGCAAGACCGAAGCGGTCCGCCCGGTCGATGAGGATGGTGTTGCAGTTGGGAATGTCCAGCCCCGATTCGATGATCGTGGTGCACACCAGCACGTCGGCCTCGTGGCGGAGGAAGCGGATCATCACCTCTTCGAGCTCGTGCTCGCGCATCTGGCCGTGGCCGACGAGAATGCGGGCCTCGGGCACGAGGCGACGGATATTGTCGGCGAAGGTCTCAATGTCGCGCACAAAATTGTGTACGAAAAAGACCTGCCCGTCGCGGTTGAGTTCGCGGATGATCGCGTCGCGGATGAGGGCGTCGTCCCAGTTGGTCACGCGGGTCACGATACTGCGGCGGTCCAGGGGCGGGGTGGCCAAGGCGCTGATGTCGCGAATGCCCAGCATGGACATGTGCAACGTTCTGGGAATGGGGGTGGCGCTCATGGTGAGCACGTCCACCGTCTCGCGGAAGCGCTTCAGCCGTTCCTTGTGCTCCACGCCGAAGCGCTGTTCTTCGTCGATGATCAGCAGGCCGAGATCCTTGAAAGCCACGTCCTTGCTGAGCAGCCGATGCGTGCCGATGAGAATGTCCACCTGGCCTTTGCGGGTCCGGGCGATGATGTCCTCCTGCTGCTTGTGGGTCTTAAACCGCGAGACCGACTCGACCGTGAAGGGATAGGCAGCCAGGCGTTCGCGGAAGGTGCGCTCGTGCTGTTCGGCCAGCACGGTGGTGGGCACCAGCACGGCCACCTGCTTGCCGTATTCGACGGCCTTGAACGCGGCACGGATGGCCAGTTCGGTCTTGCCGTAGCCCACGTCGCCGCACAGCAGGCGGTCCATGGGCGCGGGACGGCGCATGTCCTTCTTGATCTCGGCGAGGGCGGAGAGCTGGTCCTCGGTCTCGGTGTAAATGAAACTGCCCTCGAATTCCCTCTGCCAGATGGTATCGTCGGGATAGGCGATGCCCGGTCGGCTGGAACGCAGGGCCTGGACGCGCAGCAGGTCGCCGGCCAGGTCCTCGACGGCCTCTTTGACGCGTTCCTTGGTTTTGGCCCAGCGCGTGCCGCCCAGTTTCGAGAGCGGCGGGGCGGCGGCCCCCGAGCCGATGTACTTCTGCACCAGGTCGATCTGGCTGACCGGGACGTACATCCGGGCGTTCTCGGCGAATTCGAGGGTGAGGTACTCCTCGCTCTTGGCCGAATTGGGCTTGGTCATCGTGCGCATGCCGATGAAGCGGGCAATGCCGTGCACGACGTGGACCACGTAATCGCCGGCCTGCAGGTCCAGCCACGATTCGATGGGCCGGGCGGCGTGGGCCCGGCGGATCCGGCGGCGTTGAACGTAGCGATGGAAGACCTCATGGTGGCCAACCACGGCGAGCTGGCCCGCGGGCCAGTCGAAGCCCTTGTGCATCAGGCCGATGGTCGGCGTCAGCCGGGGCGGCAGGGGGCCCAGCGTTTGCGTCCAGAGCTCCACGAACCGCTCGCGCTCCGGCTCGTTATCGCAGTACAACACCACGTCGCGCTGGTCGGCCAGCAAAGCTAGTTCCTCCAGCGCCTGCGAGGTCCGGGTCTCAAAGCGGGTCAGGCTCTGCACGCCGAAGGTGAAGGCGTTCGCGTATTCCGGCGCGGCGAGGCTGTACAGATGAAGCTGAACGAACTCCCGGGCTCGCTGGAACAGCCGATCCACCGGCATCATGCCGCGCGGACCGTTCAACCGGGTCCAGAAGGTCTTGCCGATCTCCTGGATCTCGATGGGTTCGGCGAAAGCGATCAGGGTGTCGGGGGGCAGATACGACAGGACGCTGGTGATCTTCGAGTCGATCGAGAGTCGCCCGGTCCGGGCGGCTCCCGGTCCGCGGCCCCTGGTTTTGGGCCCCGCGCCGTTGGCGCCCGGGGGGCGGCCGGCGATGCGGATGGACGGCAGGTCCTCTTCGGATCGCTGGGAGCTGACGTCAAAACGGCGGATGGATTCGATGGTGTCGCCGAAAAAGTCCAACCGGTAGGGCTCGACCTCGCCGGGAGGCCAGATGTCGAGGATCTCGCCTCGAAGGGCGAAGTCGCCGGGCGATTCGACTTGGTCGAGGCGGGCGTAGCCGTTCTCGACGAGCCACTCGACGATCGACTGCGGTTCGCGCTGCTGTCCGACCGCCAGCGAGAGCAGGCTCGCCTCGAGGACTTCGATGGCCGGCACGGCCTGCATGAGGGCCTGGACGGGAGCAACGATGATCAGGTCGGTTTCCGGGTCGCCCCGGCGTCGGCTGTCGTACAGGCGGGTGAGCAGGCGCATGCGTTCGGCGTGGATTTCGTCGCAGGCCGCGCCCTCGCCGGGGAGGGCCTCGAAAGCACTGAACAGTTCCGGTGACCGGCCGCAGAAGAGCTCCAGATCGTCCCGGGCTTCATCGGCCTGTTCGAGATGGGCGGTGACGTACAAAAGCGGGCGTTGAAGTTTCGCGGCGGCAGTGCCGGCCACGATGGGCGCGAAAGCTCCCCACAGCCCGTCCGCGCATACCACCCCCTCCAGACCCGGTGCCGACGGGGGTCTTGCAGGAGTGCCCATCGCGCGGATACGGGCCAGCATAGCGGCAAAAGTGCCGTCGCCGGCAATCCGTTGGGCGACATTCATGTTGGGAATATGGTAGGAGCGGCAGCCGGCCCGTGCCAGAGGCTCAACGGGCGGAGCGGGTCACTGGCTGGCACAATTCGCCGATTTCGGGTGAATCTCGCGCGCCGGGCGGAGCCTGAAACCTGTCCCCAAAGACTGCAGATCACGGCTCTTGTGCGTTGCCGGACGCAAGCGTCGTCGAGGCAGGAAGATGAGGCGTGGCACACGGCACCGCGCTTATGTGCGGTGCCGGGCCACGCCTGTGGCTGCCGAAAGATCTGAATCGCCCGCGCGTGGCCGCCCCGCTGCCGGCACGGGAGGCGACCCTTAGCGTTCGTACGCCCCCATGTCCACCACCGGCGGAGTGCCCTGGATGCGGGGCCTGCCGTCCAGGTCGGTCGTGAGCGAAGCGGGGACTTCGCTGTTGTATCCGGCGCCAATGCACGGCGAGTCCGCCTGGAGGCGCAGGTTGCCGCTGGCCGGATCGACGAACAGCGGGTCCGCATCGATGTTGTCGTTTCGGGCCGCGAACAGGGCGAGGCCCTGCACATCACAGGCCATCATCTGGTTCAGCGAACTGGGCATACCCGCCAGGGAGATCTGCGCGCTTTCTATGGAACCGTTCACGTCCACGTTGCCCCACAGGATGCAGTTCTTCACGGACCAGACGGGATTGACTAGGCGCAGGCCGCCGCCGAAGCCCGTGGCGGTGTTGCCGCTCACGGTGCAATTGATCAGCGTCGCCGCCGCGCCGCTGAGCAGGGCTCCGGCCCCTGTGGTCGCCGTGTTGCGTTCGAAGAGGCAGCCCAGCAGGCTGACGTTGTCGGCGGAGGCATTGATGCCGCCGCCTTGTCCGGCGTGGTTCTCCGAGAAAATGCAGTTGGTGGCCGTCAGGGGCGTGGTGGCCACGATACCGCCGCCTTGCCCGCTTCCGGCGGAGTTGTTTTCAATCGTGCAGTTGGTGAGCACCAGGCTGTCGGCCGCGTTCCTGAGCCCGGCCGCGTTCTGGGCGATGTTGCGGGCGATCAGGCAGTTGGTCAGGGTTGAATTGCCGCCGGATATCCAGATGCCGCCTGCGTCGAGGGCGACGTTGTCCAGGAAGTTACTGTCGCTGATCAGCGCGTTGGTGATGCGCAGCGTCAGCCCGCCGCCGGTGGATAGTGACTGGTTGAAGCGGAAAGTGCAGTTGGTCAGCACGGTTCCGGAACTGTTGGACAGGCTCGCTCCACCGCCCTCGCTGGTGGCGGAATTGTCGATGAACGAGCAGTTTCTGACGATGATGCTGGAGTTGACGACGGCAAGGCCGCCGCCGGGAGAGGTGGTCGCGTTTCCGCCGGAGATCGTAAATCCGTCGAGGATGGTCCCGGATCCCAGGCCCTCGGCCGTCACCACATGCTCGCTGTTGTCATCGCGGTTGCCAAAGTTGTTCCGGTCGTTGTTGTTAAGGTCTCCACTGAGGACCGTGGCATTGGCGGCGAGATCGCGCTGGGCGAAATGGGTCTCGGCGCCGGCGAATCCGCCATAGACGGCGACGTTGTCGACCAGCGCGAAGCTGGTCGTGCGCAGGCCTCCGGGGCCGGCCGGCTTGTAGACGCCCGCGGCGACCCAGATTTCGCGGATTCCGCTGCCCGGAACGCGGGCCGCGGCGAGGGCGTCCTGCAGATTGGTGAAGGCATCAAACCAGGTGGTTCCGTTGTTGGCCCCGGTGGCTCCCTGGCGGACGACCAGGACGCCGGGTGACAGTAGAGGGGCGGTAACCGTGATGGTCACGTCGGCGGAACCCGCCGTCCCTGCCGCGTCCGTGACTGTCAGACGCAGGACGATGATGCCTGGCAGGTCGCTGCTCACGGTGGCAATCGGACTGTTGGGATTGGTGATTGTCGCCGCGGGGCCGCTGATCTGCTGCCAGGAATAGGTGATGGGCGGAGTTCCTCCGCTGACGATCCCGGTCACGGTGCCTTGCTGGCCGAGCGTGAGGTTCAGGTCTCCGCTGGTGGTGATGGCCAAAGCCGTGGCCCCCGGGGGGCCATTGCCCGGACCGCCTTGCTGATCGCCGTTGGCACCGTCAGGTGTTCCTCCCGTTCCGTCGGACTGGATGTCATCAGTTGTGTCGCCAGCCCCCTCATCCGCTGGGCAACCCGCCTGCAGCATGAGCAGCAGTGCGATCCCCGTCGCGCACAACATGTTCCGCATTTGCATGAAGCGTCTCCTCATGCCGCTCCCTCCGCGTGCGGCTCATGCGTATCGTGTCCATTGAGAGGTTGAGGCAGGGACCCGTTCCCGCCGTTGGATGATTCTACCCCGTCAATAGGATCGCGGCTGGACCAGTTGAAAAACACACATGCCAGGCACCGTGGATGATATTTAGGTGCTTAAAGCTTACATATTCCGACCTATTAGAAATTAATAAGTTTTAAATTGATTTTGGTGGTCCAGGGGCTAAGGTTTTTTTTAGGTTTGCGAAGCTGGGAGGCGGCGAGAGTAGAAGCTTGGCTGATTCTTCCTGGTCGGCATACCCCATTTGTACATGTCGTAAGTTTGTGCGTGCATCATCTGTGCAGGTCGGGCAATAAGGCGCCTTTCGGCGCGTCCAGGCGTTGATCCATGAGCAATGCCCACGAGCTACGGGTGTGCCGCTGTTGTCATGCGTCTGTTGTTTCGTTCAGTTTTCTCAAAGGAGGAATACGATGCATCGAAGATGTGTTCATGGCGCGGTTCTTGGCGTTCTCGTGACCTCTTGTTTCGTGCTTGCTGACACTGCCGTATGGACTGGACGAGGAAGCGACGACCGGTGGGCTAACCCGGACAACTGGCTAAACGGAACGCTCCCAACTGAGAATGATGATATCGTATTCGATCCAACGGTTCATCCTGAGCATTGGGGTGGGCAGTTGAATACTTCGGTAACCATTGACTCAACCGCCTGGGCGCACAACCTGAGTTTCTATCAATACGGCGAGCCCGAAATGCCCTTTGAGCGGATTCATATCAGGCAAGGTGCTGATTTCAGATTAAATGGGGAGTGGATAGATCAATCGATGGGTGGTATTCCTCGATATACGTAATCAGGAGGAACGCACATTGTTGCCACGAGTTTCCACTACACATCCTACAACGGTCGTTTCTCGATGACCGACGGTTTTTTCCAGGCCCAGAGCATATGGTTGACCCCTGAAAGCGGAGAAGTCAGTATCACAGGTGGGCAGATCGATGCTGGAGTTTTGGATCTTACCGATTATTACCTGATCCCAACCACACGCACCATTGGGGGAAGTGCCCAGATCACGGTTAGAACAAGTCTTATTGTGGCGGACGGCGTCAATTTTTCCTGCCCAGTACACATGTTAGGCGCGGACTTCGTTCATCGGCCCGGGCACGAATGGTTGTTCCCGGACTTGAGGGGGCTTAACTTGATCTTTGAAGGCGGCTCAGGGGTCGTCAGTTCTATCGAGGCTTCGGGGTGGCCAGGGAACGAACTTTCTGTTATAGGCGCCATCACAGTTGGGGGGGGCGACATTGGGAGAGTCAGACTGGTAGATAAATACTTGAATAACGAGTCGTCAGTTGGCGATGCCGTATCTGCGTCAGTTTTAAGCATAAGCCAGGCTTCAGTGCTTGAAACCAATGGCGTGTCGCTGTTTGTCGCAGGCGATGTGGCTGACTTATTGAATTCTTGGATTGCTGACGGCCGCATAATTGACACCACCTTGTCGGCCGGGCAATACCTCGAGGCAATATACGATTCGAATTCGGGGTGGACTGAGGTGGTCGCTGTTCCGGAGCCGACTGCGCTGACCTTATTGCTGATGGCACTGGCCTTATCCCCGAAGCGGCGATAGAGGCCGGCATGCGGGGAAGAGGACGCCGGTCGAAACGAATCCCCGGCGCTCAACTCGGATAGCCCCCTGGACCCTATCAATTCTGCGCGTGCCAAGCCCATGATTCATCGGGCCGAATCGACGCAGAACGCCTTGATTCCTTGGCTTATGGCCGTTATACAGGGTCCAATGACGGCGGGCCGGTGCGAACCGGCCGCCGCCGTTCCACCGAGCGGATTTCAATTGATGAGGAGCACTGCGATGGCCAAAACCTGTAATGTCGCGTTGATCGGCCAGGGCTTCATGGGCCGCACGCACAGCAACGCCTACCTGAATGTCGCCAAGTTTTTCACCGACCTGCCCATGGTGCCGGTCATGCACACCAGCTATGGGCTGGAGTCGGAAAACCCGAAGATCTTCGCCGAGCGGTGGGGCTGGAAAAACGCCGCCAGCGACTGGAAGGCCGTTATCCGCAACGAGGACATCCAGTTCGTTGACATCGTGACCCCCAATGACATGCACATGCCCCCGGCCATCGAGGCCATGCAGGCCGGCAAGCCGGTAGCCACTGAGAAACCCATCGCCGGCACCCTGGCCGACGCCCGGGCCATGGCCGAAATGGCCAAGAAGAGCGGCGTCAAGACCTTCGTATGGTACAACTACCGGCGGGTGCCGGCCGTCGCCTTGGCTCACCAACTGGTCAAGGCCGGCAAGCTCGGGCGGATCTTCCACATTCGCTGCCAGTACCTGCAGGAGTGGGGCGGGCCGGCCACGCCGTTGCTGTGGCGGTTCCAGAAGAAGTATGCCGGCTCGGGCGCGCACGGCGACTTGAATGCCCACATCGTGGACATGGCCCGGTTCGTCACGGGCGACGAGATCGTCGAGGTCAGCGGGGCGATCGCGGAGACGTTCATCAAGGAGCGGGTGATCCCGACACAGGGTTCGACGGGCGGGATTACGGCCGGCGCCAAGGGCTCCGCGCAGATGGGCAAGGTGGACGTGGACGACGCCGTGATCTTCCTGACGCGGTTCAAGAGCGGTGCCATCGGCAGCTTTGAGGCCTCGCGCCTGGCCACCGGCTATCTCAACCGGAACGGGTTCGAGATCCACGGCGAGAAGGGCGCGCTGCGGTTCAACTTTGAGGACATGAACTACCTGGATTACTGGGACGCCACCGCCGACCGCAAGGTCCAGGGCTGGAACCGCATCATGGCCACCTCCGGCGAGAATCACCCCTATGTGAAGTACTGGTGGCCGGACGCCCACATCCTGGGCTACGAGCACGGCTTCGTGAACGAGGCGGCCGATATCATGCGGGTGCTGGCCGGCGAGCAGCCGGAAGTGCCGCTGCCGGACTTCCAGGACGCCTACGAGACCCAGCGCGTGCTGGAGGCCGCTCTGCTCGCCGCCGAGAACCGCGCGGCGGTGAAGATGAGCGAGGTGAAGTAATTCAGAAACCGCCGGAAGGGAAGGAGTCAGTTGTCCGTGGCCGGACGCGGGCGGATGGCTAACTTCTCCCTGCATCAAGCCGGCCAATCACTGGCCGTGCGCGATGGTGAGACGCACAGCGCGTTCTTTGCTGTCTCAACATCACGCACGGCCATTTTATTGGCCACGTTTCGGGTGTAGCGGCCGGGCTCCGTACCGGCCGTTTCCGCTGTGTATTCCAGACTTGTAGCGGCCGGGCTCTGTACCGGCCGTTCTCCACAAATCCTGTCCATCGGACGAGTCCCCGGCCGAAGGCTGGTCGACCGGCTGTTTCCCGGACAAAACGCCCACCCTCGGTTGGAATTCAGGAAGGCAGGCAAGACGCCCGCTCTCCCTACACCGGCGAGATGCCGGTGCCACACCTGATTCTTCATGGGCGAGACGCGGAAGATACACAGCACGGCTCAAGAACCGTGGCATACCAATCATGCGCTTGGTTGTCTCACCATTACGTATAGTTATTTATGTGGTTGTTCCCCAAGAAGCGTTTTTATGGGGGCCTGCCTGGGATGATTTCTGGTGGTTCTATAACCGGTTGGCTACCTGCCGGGGCCTCAAGCTGCCGGGGGTGTCGGCCGATACATATGCTATGAGCATGATTGATGGTATTGCCAGCATGTCGACGGCCTTGAGCCAGTTGCAGCTTCAGACTGAGGTATCTACCCGGGTGCTGAAGATGGCTCAGGGGCAGGGACAGGTGAGCGCCCAACTTCTGAACGCCGCCATGGAGAACGTCCAGGAGGTCATCAGCGAAATGGCCGAGGGACTGGGCGACGGGGTGGATATATACGGATGAGAGGTCTGGGGCGCATGCCCCGCTGACAGCCTCCTGGGAATATCTATCTCCCGGGAATCTCCAGCGTAGTCGGCCGGCCCGCCTTCCGAACGCATCAGAGGCGGAGTCGTGCCGTTCTTGTATTTTTGGGGTGGGGCGAAGGGGAGGACTCTGCGCGGGCCATCAAGCAGGAGTTCGACGCCGACCGGTTGTGGGGGACTGCCTGTACCAACGACGTGCCGTGCTGCATCCACTCCCGGCGCATCCTGGCGGAGGGAGGTTACGAGGCCGGGGAGAACATGGTCCACTTCGACCGTCCCGCACGACTCAAACCGGAGCTGAAGAACCGCATCCTCGAAGCGGTGCGGCAATTGGTGCCGCCTGGTTACACAGCCTGGGATTAATGCTCGGTTAAGTGGGTGTGTTTCGCGCCATCTGGTACGGCGGGGCGGTAAAGTCGCGCCGTTTTCCCGGCCGCCGGTTTTTCCAGGGGGCTTCTGATCTTCAGGCCAGCAGGCGATCTTCCAACGTCAATCTCAGCTTGCGCAGCGCCTTGAGCTGAATCTGGCGCACGCGTTCCTTGGTCACTCCGATCGTGTCGCCGATCTGTTCGAGCGTCTGCGGGCCGGGATCCTGGCCGTTCCCGACGGCCAGAAAGCGAGCCTGGATCACCCGCATCTCGATATCGCTGAGCGCCGCTCTGTTCTCGCGCATGATCCGGCGGACCTCCTCCAGACACATGGTTTCGTCGCTCAGCCGGCATTGCTCGATGAAATCTCCGCGCTCCAGCGTGGGTTCATACTCGTACCGGAACCTGGCGCGATACCGGCTGGTCCGCAACGCCACCCGGGCGAAGCTCTTCAGGATGGAGCGGCAGGCATAAGTGCTGAACTTGTTCCCGCGCGAGCAATCAAACTTGTCCACGCACCGCAGCAGGGCGAGATTGCCTTCGCTGATCAGGTCGTTGATATCCAGATTCAGCAGTCGGTTCCGCCTGATCATGGCCAGGACCAGGGGCATGTTCGGTTCGACGATTTGATTGCGCACAGCGATGGCCCGGGCGGACCAATCCAGCAGGCTCCGGAGTTTCGGGGCCGGGATGCGCTTTTCCTGGTATCTCTTGAGGATGCTGGCTACTCGAAACCGCGCATAGTTGTAGCGCAGAAACAGTTTTTCCTCCGATTCCTCGCTGAGGTTGCCGCCCGTTGATTCGTTCAGGGGCCGGTCGCCGCTTCCGAACAGAATCTGTTCGCAACCGTCCTCGTGGAACATCGGATGATCAATGTACTCAACGGGTTTGCTTATCAGGGCTCTGAGCGCCTGCTTCTCGCCCGCGCTGAACATGTACAGCTCCTCAGGGCCGGGCTCCAGCACATGAGGGATAACCCTCCTGCATGCGCTGCGCGCAGTAAGACCTGATGTCGCGGTGGGTGCCACCGACATTCGTGTCCTCCTCTCGATCATGGACGAGCCAGCAGAACCGCCCCTTGTACGGACGTCACCCGCACCTGGAGAAGCTGCCGTGTGTCAGTTCTGCAAGGAATATGCCATCAATCCTGATGGTCTGATGTGCAGTTGGCTTTCGTGCCCCCAGTTACCTGGGAGCTCAGCAATCCGTAAATCGACTGCTGAGCTTTCCTATTCGAATATAGCTCATCTTTACGCCGCGGACAAGCACATAACTTTTTTTTAACCACTTTGCTCAAGGAGATGAGTGTTTGCGGCGCGTGCGGCGGGGAGATGCATCAGAAACGCGCGTTTTGCAGGCCTTTTCATCGTGTTTTGCGGAACGCCCGATCAATGCGGCGATGTAGCCGGCGCCGAAGCCGTTGTCGATGTTGACCACCGCGACGCCGGCCGCGCAACTGTTCAACATCGTTAGCAGGGGGGCCAGGCCGTTCAGGCTGGCCCCGTAACCGATGCTGGTCGGTACGGCGATCACGGGACAGGCCACCAGCCCCCCGATGACGCTGGGCAGCGCGCCTTCCATCCCGGCACAGACCACGACCGCCCTGGCCCGGGAAAGCTCATCAGCATGGGCCAGCAGCCTGTGTATGCCGGATACGCCGACGTCGTAGAACGTGCGTGTCGGCTGGTCCATGATCTCGCAGGTTTCGCGAGCCTCCTCGGCCACCGGCATGTCGGCAGTGCCCGCGCAGACAATGGCCACAAAACCTGGCGCGGGTTCGGCCGGTCGCTGCCGCACCACCAGCGTGCGCGCGATCTCGTTGTAAACCGCGCGTCGCACACGCCGGCGGACGGCCCGGGCCACTTCGGGTGTCGCCCGCGTGGCCAGCACGTTGCCCCCGTCGGCCATTCGCCGCTCGATGATGGTGACGATCTGATCGGTGCGTTTGCCCTGGCAGTAAATGACTTCCGGAAAGCCGCAGCGGATCGCGCGATGATGATCCACTTTGGCGAAACCCAGGTCCTCGAACGGCAGATGGCGCAGGTCCTGCATCGCCTGTTCGATGGTCCGTTGATGGTTGCGAACGTCCTCGAGCAGTTTTCTCAAAGCTTTCTCATACATGGCCTACATCATAGGTTCCGACGCTGGTTCACGCCATTGCCGCGGGCGTAAGCGGCCTTTCCGGTTCCGCGATTTTGCAGACTGCCCGGGAGGGGGGCGGTCGCCCGGCCTGGGGTCGGCTTTCCCGAGCCGGTTGGCGGGGGCGTGTACCTGGGCCCGCGCCGTTGGTAACATACCCGCCAGTGGCCGGATGCGCGGGATGCGCAGGCCGGGGAAAAGAAGTTCCGGAGCAGAGGATCCGCAAGACACAGATGGGTTCGATCCGTCGTCAAGGCTGGTTTCGCCGACCGAGTGGGGTCTTGCAGCCCGCGCGACGCCCATATCCGCGGATTGTTCCCCCCGAGCCGGAGGCATCCCCGGCGCCGCCCACCCTGGACCTGTTCATGTTTGAGGCCTCATCCTCGTTTGATGCTGGTCGGCTCGAGATTCAGGAAGTCGTTCCGGTCGCCCCGGTCAGCCCGGAGGATGTGCTCAGGCTGGCTGGCCAGGCTGGCTGGCCGGAGGGACATCCCATCTCCCTGGCCCTGGGGGCGGCCCTCCTCGAGCGAGGCGGGCCGGATGCCCGGCCGGAACGGGCCGGCATCTGGCATCTGTCGGCCGGTCGTGGCATCCAGGGCTATCTGAATGGCTTCCACGTGCTCATCGGCAACGAGCAACTGATGCGCGATGGTGGAATCCCCTTAACCGAGACTGTTCGCCGCATAATTGCCGGCCATGCCCTGCGCGGCTGGCATTCCGTGTTGATCGGCGCTCGTGCCGCGGCGGTGGATCGCGAAGACGTGCATCGCTCGCTGATAGGGGTTCTCGCCTTCGCGCCGCAAGGCCGCATGCAGGCTTCTTCCGCCACCGCTCCGGCAAGCCCCACGGGCGGCGTGGGGGCCTTCTTGAAAGACCGGCTCGGGCGGTTGCCTTGGCGAACGGCGGTGCTGTTGGCTCTGGCTTCGGGCCTGGTGAGCCTTTACCAGTCGGCACTGACCGTGGAGCCGGACCAGGTGGCCGTCGTCCGCCGTTTTGGGCGCGTTGCGGCTCTGTGTGAGCCCGGCCTGCACTTCCGTTGGCTCTGGCCGGTCGAACGGGTTACATGGATCCGCCGGGGCGAATCTTGCCTGTTGCCCCTGCCGAATGGACACGTCGAGTACCAGATCGCCGACGCGGTTGCGTACGCATCGGCCGGAGAAGATCCGGAAGGCCTACTGGCCCGGATTGCGGAGCGGGCTTTGCTTGAAACGTTTGCAGGGCAGGTGGGCGCGCGGTCGGCAGGTTCGCAAGAGTGGGGAAAACTGGCCGATTCATGGCGTTGCCGGCTTCAGGAGCAAGTGTCCGCGGCCGGCCTGGGAATTCGCGTGATCGACGTCGCACCCGCTACGCTGGAAGTTCCCCCCGGGGAGGCCCCACCGCCGCCGCCTGCGGTCGCCGTGGAAGAGGGGGACCTGTTTCAGACGGCCCAAGCCTCCGAACAGACGCCGGCCGAAGCGCCCGCCGTGACTACTCAACCGGTTGCTGAAGCGCCCCACGAACAGGAAGCCGCCCTGGTTCTGAAGGCCGTCAACGAGTTCCTGGGACTCCTGTACCGCCAGCCCTCGACCCAGCCCTGCCCGGCCGAGTGAGGCCGCGGTTGAAATCCGGCTGCACCGCCCCACGGTGTGTGACTCCGGCGGCGAGGCGCCGGTATCGCAACGGCATCGCGCGGGGATCAGGACGCGCCGTCAGTGCCCCGAACCGGTGGTGAGATAACGCGGCTCCACGGTGATATTCAACATGGACCCGCTCTGGTGCCGCAGCCGAAGCTTGACCAGGCCTTTACGGCGAAGCCTCTCTCGCTCGGTCTCCTTGGCGATGTAGACAACCTCGGCGGTGATCCGCTTGTCCTGCTTGAAGAAGGATGCGATCAACCGCTTTTTCAGCAGACCGGATGTTCGTCCGCCGTCGTCATCCCACGCGACGTTCTCGGGCACATCCATGGGTTCCGTCACTCGAACTTTGGTGCCAACCGTCAGTACCTTACTCTGCAACGACATATTCCAATTACCTCTCAGGGCGGACCCCTCAGCCGCCCGCCACAAAGGTAAAGATCATACCCATAATCCCCGCCTTGTGCGCGGTCTGCACTCCTGCGACAATCCTCCTGCAGACCTGTTGCCCGGAGACACGCGATGCATCAGCGGTGCCCTGTTCGTTCAAGTTCTATTGCATTCCAGGTCGGCCGGCTGGTGTTCGAGGAGGTCATGCTGAAGACGCTCCAGGCGGAGATCCGGCTGGGCTCGCATTAGGATGGCGTGATCCTGGTGAACTTCCCGCCGGACAGGAGCTGATGATCCACGTGACGCCTGCCCCGTGAGGCCGGCCTTTTGACGCCCCCGTCCGCCGCTGCTAAAACATTGCGAGCACAAAGGTAAAGCACATGAACGGACCGACCTATGACGAGCTGCGAGGGGCGATCAGCCGCTACCTGGAAGCCGATGTCCTGTTGGGCGTCAAAACGGCGCCCCTGACGCCGCCTGCGCCCCAGCGGGCTCTGTCTTCCCCCGCTGCCCGTCCTTCCGCAACTGCCCGGCCCACTGCTCCTGTGCCCCGCCATCCTCAGGTTCCCGCGCCGCCTTCGCTGGCTCGCCCCGCGGCTCCGGCTCCCGGCTTGGCTTCGGCAGTGCCCCACGTGATGGACGTCGGTCCTGAGGAACTGGCCGGCCGGCAGGCCACCTTGCGGGCACTGGACGAGGGAAAGGTCAGCAAGTGCACCAAGTGCAGGCTCTGCGAGACGCGAACGCAGACCGTGTTCGGCCAGGGACACGCCGCTCCGCGGGTCGTGTTTGTCGGCGAGGCCCCGGGCGCCGAAGAAGACGCCTCCGGGCTGGCTTTTGTCGGCCGGGCCGGACAACTGCTGACCAAGATGATCGCGGCCATGGGGCTGTCGCGCGAGGAGGTGTATATCTGCAATATCCTCAAGTGCCGCCCGCCGGATAACCGCACGCCCGCCCCGGATGAAATCGCCGCCTGCTGGCCGTACCTGGATGAGCAGCTTCGCATCCTGCGGCCCGAGGTCATTGTGGCCTTGGGCAAGCCGGCCAGCCAGACCCTGCTGCGCACCACCGAATCGATCAGCCGGCTGCGGGGCCAGTGGCACGACTATTACACCTCCGGCACGCCGTTGATCGGCGAGCCGACTCCCCTCATGCCCACGTTCCACCCGGCCTATTTGCTTCGCAATCCTGCGGAAAAAGCTAAAGCGTGGAGCGACTTGAAGATGGTAATGCAGCGGCTGGGGCTGCCTGTTCCGCCACCCCAGGGGGCGTAGGACGACCCACGAGGGGGACCAGCCGCATTCGACGCTCCGGGGGGCTCATCCGGGGCGGAAGCGCTATGTCCTTGCCGGCTCTATAGTTCCGTTGACCATCTTGCCGGAACCACTGATCGCCCGACCCTTGACCGGGTGCCCGCCAGGTGTGGCAATTCTTTGTCGCGGGGTGGCGAGCCGCCCCGGAGGGCGTACATCTTGGACGCCTTTGAGGCGGGCGGGTGCCCGCCCGCCTGATGCGCCCGGCCACTGAAGCATGGAATTCTCCAACTGGAAAAGGCACTATAATAGCCGGCCTGGGAAGTGGACTTGATTTAGGGCCGCTTCCAGAGCAGAATATGCGACCCAAGCCCGGGGCAGCTCCGGGTTTAACGGCGGCGTAGCTCAGTTGGTTAGAGCGGCGCATTCATAACGCGCAGGTCACTGGTTCGAGTCCAGTCGCCGCTATTTCAGAGCACTTCAAAGCTGGTCACCAACGGGATTTATTCTCCGGACAGGTTTCCCACAGGCGGATTTGCCGTGCACTCCATGCGCGGGGTGTGTGCCGGGTCTCGTCAAGCCCTCGGCGTGCTCTGGCGTGCTCTTGTGCCACTTACCTCCTCCTGGGCACTTGGCTGAGGTGGGCGTCATCGAACCAGGCCAGGCCGGCCTGGCCCTGGGTATGAAAGTTGATGGCCAGACGCCGGGCGCCAGTAGGGGCCTCCCCATCCACCTCGACCCATTTCCAGGTTTGCCTGCGGCCTCTGATCCGTTCCTGCGGCGCGAAGCGCTTGATCAGGACGCCGGCATTATCGACGAAATCGAGGCTCATCCAGGCAGCGCCGTCGCGGTCCGGGATGTCGGTGCGGATCCAGACGCCGGCTACGTAACGCTCGCCGGGATTGGCGGTGTTGTAGTGGGTGATCTGCCGGATCTGGGTCTCTTCCGGGCGAACCCGCATCTCCTGTGATCGCCGGCCGGTATGGGCCACACGCTCGCTGATGGTCGTATTCGCTTCCCGGCGGCCCTGTTCGTTGGCCGGTTCGAACCCCAGGGCCAGGCCGGGCAGAGCCGCGCCGCCACCGTCAGTCTCCATGCTGGGGTTGCTCAGCAGATTCTCGTTTGGCAAATGCGGGGGCAGCTTTCCCAGGCAGAAGTCGACAATGTTGGTCTTGCCGGCCTCCACAAGGATATCCTTGGCTTCATGGCGATAGCGGCCCGGCGCCTCGGCGATCAGCCGGTAGCCGGTGGGCACGGCCTCTTTGATCTTGTAGACGCCTCGGGAGTCGGTTCGCGCGACGAGATTGCCCGGTTGCAGGGTGATCTTCACGCCCGAGAGCGGGCGGCCGTCGTCGCCGCTGGTGACCGTTCCGCTGAGCGTCTCACTGCGGCGAGGCTCCATCACCGCGTCGAACACCGTATTGGCTCCCGCCCTGACGGTTACCGATTTGTGGACATCAGCGTAGCCGGTTTTGCGCAGGTGTACCCGGTACACGCCGGGCCTGACTTTGGGCAGAAAGTAGTTGCCCATCGGATCGCTGGTCGTGCGTCCGGCCGCGCCGCTGATCGCGACGTCGCCCAGGCGGGCGTTGAGGCCGGCGACGGTGATCGTTCCGCTGATCGCGCCGGTGAGGTCGGTCGGCTTGGCCAGGGCCGCGACCGCGGTGTACTGATAGTGAGGCCGGGTCGGGGAGCCGTCGGGGTTGGTGCCGCTGTCGGGGTGGACCCAGTTGAACCGCTTCCAGTTTTCGTTGCTGAAGACGAACGGGATGACGGCGGTGAGCTCCTTCCACTTCGGGTAATAATCGCGGAAGGCGCGGACGATGTAGTCGGCGCGGATGTACTCGTCGATGATGGCGTGGTTCTCATCGCGGGTGAAAACGCTGTTGCCCAGTTCGTAGCCGGTTTCGGTCAGCATGACGCGGACATCCTGGAGACCGAGGCGCTTGAGGACGTCGAGCTCCAACAGGTAGGCATCGATGGTCAGGGCGTCGCCGGGTGGGGCGGTACGGTCGTGGTGATTGAGAGAAGGCGGACGATTGCCCGGGTAGGGGTGGCTGGCCCAGAGATCGAAAGACTTGATGAAATCAGGTTCGAGCTGACAAAGCTTTTCGGTCCACTCGGGCCTGGTGGCCAGGCCGGCGTTGAGCACCTTGATGCGCGGGTCGCCGATCTCGCGGATGGCCCGGACGGCCTGGACGAAGAAGGCGGCGTACTCGGCAGGATCGGCCCGGCCGCTCCATTCGAGGTCCAGGTTGGGTTCGTTCCAGAGCTCGACGTACAGCGGACATTTCGGCGAACGGGGCAGGCCTTCCACGACCCGGCGGATCGCCTTGGCCATGGAACTGTAGTCGCCGGGGGCATCGGCCTGGGGCTTGACCCAGATGCCGTTCTCCATTCGACCGGCCAGACGCAGGACGGGGATGAGTTCCAGCTTGTAGCAGGCGTTTACGTACTCAACCCAACCCTTGGCGGGCTCCTGCGTACGGGCGTCGATCCCCATGAACAGGGTTTTCGCATGCCCCCACCGGCCGACCAGGTGGCGGGCCCAGCGAAGCTGCTCGCCGGCTTTGCCGGAGGCACTGTCAACCAGCAGGTGAGCCCCGTAGAAGTTGTGCGGCAGCACACTGGCCGAGTCGAGCGGGGGGGCATCGCCGACGCGGGTGGTCACGCTGACGGATCGCTGCGCAAGGGCGGAAGCGGCCAGCCCAAGCAGCAGGATGAGGGCCACGAGGTTGCGAAGGGAAGCCATGTCGTGTCTCCGGGGCGAAGTCGGTTGAAACCGGGAGTTCATTATACTCATGATACAAGGGAGTTTAGGATTGTGATGCACTCGGAACGGGGGGTGTTCGACGCTGGCGTTTTGCGGGTATTGTTCTCCCCTCCTGTCTGGCCGGAACTCCGATTCCAGGGCGCTCCACATTTGATATCGCCTCCTGCGTTCTGTTCGAGGGGAGACGCGAAAAGAACGGGTTGGGTTTGCACCTTTCAGGGGTCAGGAGAGGGACGCGGGCCAGGGGCCAGGGACGAGGGGAGGTGGTGAGTACCCAGCCAGTTTGAATCGACGGACTTCCAAGAAGGTAATCCTTTACCCCGCGCGAGGGGGATCGGTAGAATCCCGGCACACGTTCAACGCCATTCAGATTGGAAGGGGTCCGTGCGATGCCGAAGCGTTTTATCGAATCTTTCGATGGCATCAGGTTCACGCCGCAGAAGGAGTCCATGCAGCGCAAGATTCTTCACGCAGAGTTGGAGCTGATGCTCGCGCTGCTCTTCGGCGAGCCGGTGGTGATTTCGGAGCCGATGAGTTTCGACTCGCAACAGTTTCTCGACATCGCCTGCCGGGTGCTGGATGCGCGCAGCAGGCTGCGGTTCAAGGACAGTCCGGTCTGGAAGCCGTTCCTGCTGGCCTTCCGGCCGAAGCACTACGACCCAGCCAATCCCGGCAGAAGCTATTGCAACATGCTGAAGTCCCTCTTCGGACAGACCGGAAGTGAGCCCGGGCAGCACCGGTTTGTGCTGTCCGCCTGGCCCGAGGTGTCGGACAATGTGACTCTTCGTAAAGAGATGGCTCGATCGTTTGAGCGCGGATCATTCGACGCCATCTCCAGGGAAGTGGGTCGCGAGAAGCTGGCGAGTCTGGAACGCCTGAATGAATACTTCTCAGCTCTGGATGTGGCGTCTGGCCGGGAAATCACCGCGGTGCCGCCGTCGCCGCACGTTCAGGCTCACTCTCCCAAGGTCAGTATGCCCGAGTTCGGGCAGTGGCTGATGACAACGAAGGAAAGCAGGTTTCCCAAAGATCTGCAGGAGGTCGCCTTCAAGCTTCGGGAGGCCGTGCGCAGACTGCCTGAGGGGATCAACGTATTCAACGATCGCAGTACCATACGTACGCGCAGACAGGAAATCATTGGGGCCACGGGAGAGGCGGTCTATCCGTGCCTGTTGGAATTCATCGACAGCTCGTACAACCAGGTGGTAGCGAGCTCAGTGCGGGCCCAGGCGGTAGTGTTTTCCACGGATTCAAGGGCCCGACCGCTCAGCGACGTGGCTGCGGCCGAAACACTCAGCTTCGCAGCCCTGCCGGTGGAGGCTCAGGGACAGTACTGGAGTCAGCCGACCTCGCTGCACATCGCGCCCAGCCTGGAGATGGTCGAAGGGTTGCGGCCGCGGTGGGCGGACATCTGGCAGGTGTTGACCGACGATGAATGGATCAACTCGGTCACCGCGCTGCAGCAGGCTTTTCAGCCCCCGTTCGACTATGATCGAGCAGAGGAGGCCCGGTTGAGTCACATTGACCTGCTGGCCCAGAGGCTGCTCGACTTCCAGATCAAACAGGAGTCGGGCGTGACCAGGCTGGTGCGGGACGTGGGTATCGGTGTGGCCGCCGAAGCAGGGGGACAACTGGCCGGAGCCGCACTGGGGGTTGACGTCGCGCCGGGAGTATCAGGGCTGACGACATTCGTTGTGGAATACACTTTCGGCACAGTGCTACAAGCCGCAGGGAGCTTGTTTGCCTTGGGTTCGCTGCGCAAGATGCTCAAGGATTCGGTCAACCTGGGAGGCGGAAATGAGTGGAAGGCCGGATAATTACCTGGATCGGCTTCCCCCGGAGGCCCGGCGGACCGGCGATCATCGCCAGGGCGAGATCGAGCTCATCCCGGACATGAGCGCGGACGAGGCGGGCACCGGCTCGTTGGAAGTGGGGGTCGTCTATGAAGATGCCTACGTGTGCATCGTCCGGGATCGGGTGCGCTTCCCCTCCGGCAGGTCGGGGTACTACATTCGGATCTTCGAAACCGCCGATCTGACCGGCCGGGCCGGTGCGGTGGTTATTCCGGTTCGCGACAGACGCATTCTGTTCCGCTGGGGCTACCGGCATGCCACCCGCGGGTGGGAACTGGAGGTCCCGCGCGGGATGCGCAAGGCGGAGGCTGATACAGCAGCGGTTGCCCGGGAGGAACTGTTGCAGGAGATGGGGCTGACCGCTCGGCGGATTGATCTGCTGGGGTCTGTGTTGCCCAACTCAGGGCTACTGGCCAGTGTGGTGGACGTCTTCGCGGCCTGGGTTGAGGGCGTGGCTCAGCCGCCCGCTCCGGAAGAGTCGGAAGCCCTGGGGCGTTTTGAGGAACTGGAGTGGGAGGAGGTGCTGAGGCGAATTGCGTCCGGCGAGCTGCGCGACGGCCTGAGCATCTCGGCGTTGATGCTGTTTCAGGCCAGGGGGTGTTTGGCCGAGGGCGGGGCTGGGTAAACGTCCGCAG
>JAAXZI010000252.1 GCA_012719955.1 Phycisphaerae bacterium
GAGGGAAAGGCGAGCAAGCCGTTCCCGGTGCGGAAATCTTGAACCCTCCTTCGGCGAAGGCGAGCCATCCTGAGCGGGCGGGCGCGATGAACCGAGGTTGGGGGCGGGCCGTAGAGATACTGGTAGCCTCCGTTCCATGAAGGTACACTTGCGCGCCGGGGTGGCCGGGAAGGCTGCCCGCGTTGATTAAGTTGGTTGTTGACAAGAGGTTATTTGAATGGCCACGGACGTCAAGAAGATCGGAGAACTGGTAGCGGCCTCCAGCGCGCCGATCCGGGCCCTGATCGACGAAGTGGGCAAGGTGATCATCGGCCAGAAGTACATGGTCGAGCGGCTGGTTATCGGACTATTGGCCAATGGGCACGTGTTGTTGGAAGGCGTGCCGGGGTTGGCCAAGAGCCTGACGGTGACGACCTTGGCCAAGGCGGTGCGGGCGAAATCCCGCCGGATCCAGTTCACGCCGGACCTGCTGCCGGCGGACCTGATCGGCACGCAGATCTACAACCAGCGGACCGGCGAGTTCACGGTTCGCAAGGGGCCGATCTTCGCGAACATCATCCTGGCCGATGAAGTGAACCGGGCGCCGGCCAAGGTGCAGTCGGCTCTGCTGGAGGCCATGCAGGAGCGGCAGGTGTCGATCGGCGAGGAGACCTACCGGCTGGAAGAGCCGTTCCTGGTGTTGGCCACGCAGAATCCGCTGGAGCAGGAAGGCACCTATCCGCTGCCGGAGGCGCAGGTGGATCGGTTCCTGCTGAAGCTGAAGATCGACTATCCGACCAAGGAGGAGGAACGGCGGATCGTGGACCGCCGGTCGTTCACCCAGCCGGACGGGCAGGTCAACGCGGTGGTGGGGCCGGAGGACATTCTGAAGGTCCGCGAGATCGTGGACGAGATCTACGTGGATGACAAGATCCGCGATTACATCATTGACATCGTGTTTGCCACGCGCGAGCCGGAGAAGCACGGACTCAAAGAGCTGGCCAACCTGATCGAATACGGGGCGTCACCGCGGGCTTCGATCGCCTTGACCTTGGCGGCGAAGGCCCACGCGTTTCTGCAGGGGCGGGGGTACGTCACGCCGCAGGACGTCAAGAGCATCGGTATGGACGTGTTGCGGCACCGGGTGATCCTCACCTACGAGGCCGAGGCGGAGGAGAAGGGGCCGGAAGATGTTCTCCAGCAGGTTTTTGACTCGATCAGAGTGCCCTAGGGGCTGGTCCTTGGTTCTTTGTTGAGAGATGACGAAGGACCAAGGACAAAGAACCACCGACAACGCAAGCAATTGAAATCATGCCGTCCAGACAAGACACCGCCGAAAAAACCCGCGAGCTGCTTAAAAAAGTGCGGCGGATCCAGGTGCGCGCTGATCGACTGGTGAACGACGTGGTGGTGGGCGAGTACCGCTCGGTGTTCAAAGGGCGGGGGATGGAGTTTGACGAGGTCCGCGAGTACCAGGCGGGGGACGATATCCGCACCATCGACTGGAACGTGACCGCCCGGACCGGCGTGGCCTACGTGAAGCGCTATGTGGAAGAGCGCGAGATGACCGCGGTGCTGCTGGTGGACCTGAGCCTCTCGGGGCGGTTCGGCAGCAGCCGGCAGCTCAAGGTGGACCTGGCCACGGAGATCAGCGCGGTGCTGGCCTTCTCGGCCATCAAGAACAACGACAAGATCGGCCTGCTGATTTTCACCGACCGGGTGGAGAAGTACATTCCGGCCAAGAAGGGCAAGCAGCACGTCTTGCGGGTGATCCGCGAGCTGCTTTCGTTTGAGCCGACGGCGGGGGGGACGGACCTGGCGGGGGCGCTTGAGTTTCTCAACAAGGTGCTGAAACGCAAGGCGGTCATTTTCCTGGTTTCGGATTTCATCGACACGGGTTTTGAGCGCGATCTGGCCCTGACCCGCAGCCGGCACGATCTGATTCCGGTTCGGATTTCGGATCCGCGCGAGACCAGCCTGCCGGACGTGGGGCTGATCGAGCTGGAAGACGCGGAGACGGGCGAGCGGGTGCTGGTGGATACGCGCCGGCGGAAGATCCGGGATGCGTTCGCGGCCACGGGTCGGGGGGAGTACGAGTCGTTCTCGGGATTGTTGCGGTCGATGGGGATAGATTCGCTGGAAGTATCGACGGACCGCCCGTATATGAAAGATTTGCTGGGGTACTTCCGACGGAGGGAGCGGAGGAACAGGTCTTAGGGTTCAGGGTACGAGGTCCAGGGGGGAAGGCGAGGGCTGCATGGTAAGAAGTGAGCAGTGAGAGAGGGGTCGCCGGCGTGACGATGCGTCCGTTTGCCATCTTGCTGACAGTGGGTTGCCTGGTGATGGTGCCGACGGCGGGGTGCCGGCGGGGGGAGTCGCCGCGCGCGGAGACGGGAGCCGCGAAATCGGCGTTTGCGGTGTGCAAACGCTTTGGGAGCGGGCCGGTTCAGTTCACCATCGAGCTTTCGAAAGCGGAGATGACCACCGCGGATTCGGTGACCTGCCGGATGACCCTGGACGTGGCCAAGGGGTACGAGGCGGAGTTCCCGGATATCGCCCTTCCGGAGGATGTGCCGGGGGCGATCGTGACGGGTTTCGACGAGAGCGAGACCACCAAGGGCGACCGGCGCATCATGTGCCGTGAATATGAGCTGGAGGCCGAATACGAGGGCACGCTGAGACTGCCGAAGATGGAGGTCTACAGCCATCGGGCCGGCGAGGTCAAGGAGGATGTGATCGAGACTGACCCGATCGAGGTGACCGTCAAATCCACACGGGAGACGGCCGGCGATCTTGAACTGCGGCCCATGCGCGGGCTGGTGACGGTAGAGCAGATGCGGGCCCAGGAGCGGCGGGTGTGGCCGTGGGTGGCCGGGGGAGTGGTTGGAATTGCGGGATTGGTTGCGCTGGCCGTGTGGCTGATCCGGCGGCCGCGTCCGGCGCCGCCTCCGCCGCCGGCCCATGAGACGGCGTTGCGACGGTTGGGCGAGCTGGCTGGCAAGGGGCTGATAACGGCCGGGGCGTCGGAAGCGTTTTTTGTCGAAGTGACGGGGATCGTTCGCGACTACATCGAGCAGGCCTTCGGAGTCCGGGCCCCGGAGCAGACCACGGAGGAGTTCCTGGCGAGCATGATGGCGGCGCCGGCGGTGGCGGCGCACCGGGCGGTGCTGGAGCCCTTCCTCGTGGCGGCTGACGAGGTGAAGTTTGCCTGTGTGCGGGCGGATATGGAGGCGATGCAGCGGGCGTTTGATACGGCGGAAGAGTTCGTGCTGCGGACGGCGGGCGTGGGCGCCGGCCAGACTGATGGCAGGCGGGCGGAAGATCCGTCCCCCCGGGAGGGTGGACGGTCATGAGCTTCGATTTCCACTTCCAGAACCCGCACATGCTGTGGCTGGCGCTGCTGGTGCCGGTGTATATGTGGGTCCTGCGGCGGCGGGTGACGACGGCGGCGGTGCGCTATCCGAGCGTGCGGCATCTACGGAGGCTGCCGAAGAGCTTTCGGCAACGCTGCCGGTTCGTGCTTCCGTTGCTGCGGGCGGTGGCGCTGCTGCTGCTGATCGTGGCCCTGGCCCGGCCAACCCGGCAGGTGGGGACCGAGGAGATGCCCAGCCAGGGCATCGCCATCGCCATGGTGCTGGACCGCTCGGCGAGCATGGCCGACCCGAACGGCAAGCTGCTGTACGACGGCAAGCTGCAGTTGCGTTTCGATATTGCCAAGGATGTGTTCGAGCGGTTCGTGCAGGGTGATCCGCGCGACAAGACGCTGACCGGCCGGCCGAACGATCTGATCGGCCTGTTCTCATTTGCGACCTATCCGCGCACCGACCACCCCTTCAGTTTCGACCACACCTCGTTGCTCAACGTGGTGCGGAATATGTCCGCGGAGAAGCCTTTCCTGGACAAGCTGGGAAGGCCGACGGACAAGATCGAGGAGGCCGCGCCGCAGACCGACGAACACGGGCGGGTGCTGCGGGATATGTTTGGGCGAACGGCGCCGCGCACGAACCCGCTGCAGATGACGGACATCAAGAAGGCCGTTGAATATGCCGCCGACAAGCTGGAACTGCAGGCTGAGGATCTTGCCCGGCCGGCGCCCGGCCTGCGGAGGTACACGCTCAAGAGCAAGGTCATGGTCCTGCTGACCGACGGTGAGCCGACGGTGGCCGACGACCGGCAGCGGGGAGGCCAACTGGACGAGGAAACGCTCAAGAAGCTGACTGATGCGGGCATCAAGGTGTACTACATTCAGATCCTCGCCCAGCAGCGTTACCGTGAACGGCCGGACGGCACGGTGGAGGTGATCGTGCCGCGACAGGTCGGCATTTTTGGCGCCCCGCGGGCCGAGTACGAGGCGGCGAGGGTCAACCAGGCCATCGAGGAAGCCCGCAAGCTGGCCCGTCGCACCGGCGGTGAGCATTTCCTGGCCACCAGCGGCGACCGGCTCAAAGAGGTATACGAGGAGATCAACAAGCTGGAACGGTCGGAGGTCGGCGCGCGGGCCGTGTTCGCGCAGGAGGAGAGCTACGCCGGCTGGTTGAAAGCGGCGCTGATCTTGCTGGCGGGCGAGGCCGTGCTGGGGCTCACGTGGTTGAGGAGGTCGCCGTAAGCCATGCCATCGAGCTTCTTCAACCTAGGTGAGCCGGGGGCGTTGCCGTGGCTGTGGCTGTTGGTGCCGCTGGCGGTGTTGTTTGTGCTGGACCTGCGGCGGCGCAACCGGGTGCTGCGGCTGTTCGTGGAGCGGTCGCTGCTGGATGACGTGGCGCCCCGGCGGTCGGTGGTCCGGCCGGTGGTGAAGTTCGCGTTGTGGTCGGCGGGGATGGCGGTGTTGATTGTTGCCCTGGCCCGGCCGCGCTGGGATCCCCGGCAGATCGAACTGGAACAGTCCGGACAGAACATCCTGTTTTGCGTGGATGTTTCCAACAGCATGCGTGCCCGCGACGTGGACCCGTCGCGACTGGAGGCGGCCAAGTCGGCGATCCGCTCGCTGGTCGAGAATTTGCCGGCCGGTCACCAGGTCGGGCTGATGGCCTATGCGGGCGAGGCGGAGCTCAAATGCCCGCTGACGCCCAACTACCGGCACCTGCTGACGGTTCTGGACCGCGTGACGTACAACAGTGCGAGTGTCGGCGGGACCAATCTCGGCGACGCGATTGACAAGGCCAAGCGCGAGGTGTTCGGGCTCGACGCCGGGGTGACGCCCGCGACCCGGCCGGCGGACGGGACACCGATCCAGGCGGAGCAGCCGGACGGGGAGCGCAACGCGAACGTGCTGATCATCCTGACGGATGGAGAGAGCCACGAGGGCGATGCCCGGGAGATGGCCCGACAGGCGCATGCCCTGGGCGTGGGCATCTACATCATCGGCCTGGGCACGACCGAGGGAGCGCCTATTCCGATCGAGGAGGACGGCAAGATCGTCAACCTCAAGTACAAGGGCGAGGAGGTCATCACGCGGTTTGATGACGCCTCGTTGCGGGCGGTGATCGAGGGTCTGCAGGGCCGGTGCGGCTATCTGCCGGCGGGTAAATCGAACGTGGACCTGGTGGATGTGTTCGAGAAGGTAATCTCCCAACAGACCGCGGCGAAGAAGAAGCTTTCATTCACGGTGTGGGACGAGAAGTTCCAGTTGTTCGTGGGGACCGGGCTGGTGTTGATCGTGGTGGCGAGTCTGATCAGCGATCAGCGGCCGGCGGCGAAGCGGGAGGACTCGAAATGAGATCTTCATCTCGAATTCTCCTTGTGGTGGTCGTGTGGGCGTTCGCGGGGAACAATGCCGCTTTGAGCGCGGACATTCACTCTCTGTTGCTGGATGCCCAGAAGCAGTTCGAGAACGCCCGTTACGATCAGGCCCTCAAGCTGTACCAGCGGGCCAACGACGCGGAGCCCGGCCATGCGGCCATTGAGTACAACATCGCCCTGTGTCACCTGTACCTGGGCGACGGCGAGAAGGCAGCGCAGCAGTTTGAGAGCCTGGCCAGCCGGGGCGAGGTGAGCCGGTTGCTGCGGCGGGATGCGTTCTACAACGTCGGCCTGATCCGGGCGCGGGCGGCCCGCGAGCGGCTCAGGGACCTGCTCGCGCCGGCCACGCAGCCGTCGGATCACAAGCGTGCGCCGGATTCTCCGGAGAATATCCCCGAGCTTCAGTCCATCGCCGCCGGGCTGCTCCGGGCGATCGCCGCGTTCCGCGAATCGGTGGAGCTGGAACCGAGCGACGATGCCGAGCACAACATCCGCGCGGCCCGGATCACCCGGCGGGACGTGCTGGGGATGTTGCGCAAGGCGACGGAAGCGAAGCAGAAAGACGACATGCTCAAGGATCCGCGGGCGTACCTGGAGACGCTGATCCTCGAGCAGCGGCAACAGGCCAGCCTCGGACGCTTGCTGGCCCTGGATCCACCGGTGGATGCCGCCCGGGTGCGAGCGGCCCGGCGGATGGGCGTGCGGGCCCAGCGGAAGATCATGGAGAATACGGCCACGTTTGCGGATCATCTCGCGCAATTCCGCGAGCGCGGCGACGCGGATACGGCCACAGCGGCCGGGGCGCAGAGCCACGGTGCGCAGAGTGGCGCGCCGTCGGCCAGTCAGCCGGCCGAAGAGACCCCGCGGGAGAAGGTGTACCACGTGGCCGCCCGGCAGATGGAAAAGGCCGTCGAGGCTCAGCGTGAGGCCTGTGCGTTCCTGCTGGATGGCGAGATCGAGACGGCCCATGAGAAACAGTCGGCCGCGCGGGACGAGCTGTACACGGCACTGTACCTGTTCCCGTTCGATCCGGGGCAGGTCCTGGTCAAGGCGCGGGTGGAGCAGGAACAGCTTCGCGAGGTGGTTGGGGGGATCAAGGCCGGCGAAGACTGGCTGCGCGATCCACTGCTGCCTGAAGTGACGCTGCCGGGGGAGGTGCAGGAAGAGGCGGACAAGATGCCGATCTACGGGGACCAGGCCCGGATCGGCAGGGTCTTGAGCCTGCTCAAACGGCAGTGCGAGCATGTGGCGGCCACGTCGCAACCGGCGGCTGAAGGCGGGCAGGATGCCGGCTCCCCAGGGGAGAATGCCGAGGCGCCCGAGCCGATGCTCGATCCGGAGTTGAACCGGAAGCTGGCCGAGGTACTCAAGGACGTGGAAGAGCTGGACAAGAAGTGTCTGGAAGGGATTGTTGCGAAGAATCAGCAGGCCACGCTGGCCGGCCAGGACGAGTTGATCAAGGTTATCGACGCCGCCCTGGAGCTGCTGCCCAAGACGCTCGAACAGCGGATCACGGAGTTGATCGTACGGCAGGCGCGGCTCAACGCGGAGGTGCAGGGCGAGGCTGGGCGACCGAGTTCGGCGTCCGGCGGAGCGGTGGGCGCGGCCCTGGACGAGATTCGCAACCTGGCCACGCGCTTCAAGTCGAAACTGCTGGGGACCAAGCCGGCCAAACTGGCCGCGACGCTCAGCGCCAAGCAGCAGAGCATTCGAACGGATACGGCCGAGGTCCAGGATGAGATCAGGCAAAAGATCCCGGCCGGGGCGGACGCGCAGGCCAGCGCTGGGCCCGCAGCCTCGCAACCGGCGGAGCTGAAGGCCTATATCGAAGCGTCCAAGCATCTCAACGAAGCCGGCGGCCACATGGATGCCAGCGTCAAGGGCTTTGAACAGGCGGTGGTGGAGGATTCATTGCGACCGATGCAGCCCGGCGGGCCGGTCCAGACGCGGCAGGCCGGGGCCCTGGAGGAATTGGTGAAGGCCCTGGCCGCCTTGAAGCCGCCCAGTACGCAGCCCAGCGAAGACAACGAGGACCAGACGCAACGGCAGCAGCCACAGCGGCAACAGCAGGAACAGGACCAGGACCGGCAGCGGAACGTGGAGAAAATGGAGAAGGAACGTGAGCGGGCGGAACGCGAGCTCTATCAGCGACGGCCGCGAACGGTGATCAAGGACTGGTGAGCGGAAGCAGCGAGCATTGAGAACTGAGAACCACACAAGATGGATTTTGCCGGCCCTTGTGGTCCTCGGTTGCCTGCTGCGCTGGCCGGGCGCGGGCCTGGCCGGGCAGATCGCCGCCGGGCTGGATCGGGACACGATTTACCTGGGCACGCAGACGCTGTTGACCGTTGAGGTGGCCAATTCCACCAGCGCCGAATGGCCGGTGGTGTCGCCGGTGGACGGCCTGCAGATTACCCCCTATCAGGCGCCGACTGTCATCCATGATCTCAACAGCGGGTCGGTTCGGCGAAGTTACCACTTTCTGGTCAACCCGCTTCGGGCGGACGATTTCACCATCGCCTCCGTGACTGTGGGCGAGGAGCCGGACGCCATGACGGCCGGGCCGTTCACGCTGCGCGTACTGGAGGCGACGCTCAAGTTTCTCTCCGCCCAGGTAGAGCCGGAGGAGCTTCGGGTGGGGGAGAAGGCCATCCTGACGGTGCGTTTCCAGGGGGTACGGCCGGGGAAGAGCGTCGAGCTGCCGAAGATTGAGGGCCTGGCCCTTCGGGACCTTGGTTTGCAGCGGGTGGAGATGACCCGACAGGAGGGGATTCCCATCTCCGTATACCGGATAGAGGTGATCCCCAGTCAGCAGGGAAAGTTTCAGGTTGAGGGCATTTCGCTCGACGGGGTGACGGCCGACCCGGTGGCGCTGCAGGTATCGCGTTTTGTCGTCGCGGGGACGCAGGTGGGGGGCAGCTCTCTGGTGGTGGGAGGCCGGACGCGGATTCAGATGGCGATTCGGGGCCTGGGGACCTCCGAAGAGGTGAAGCTGGTGGCCCCCGCAGGGTTGAAGATCGAGCCGGTCGGGCCGCCGCGGGCGGGGATGGGGGGAACGACGATTTTCACGTTTGAGGTCACTGCCACGGAGCCGGGAGCACCGACCATCCGCACCCTGCAATTGGCCGATGGAACGACGGCGCCGCTGCCCAGACCCATCACGCTGATGGTGCGGACCGCGGGCGAGGGCGGGATCCTGGCCGGTCGGGGGACGGCGCGAAGCGAAGAGACCGTGGTCGGCGAACCTTTCATCGTCGATTACGAGGTGTTCTTCCGCGGCGATCTTCAGGCGGCGGCGATTGACCTGGAGCAGGCCGATTTTGCCCGCCGGCCGTATGTGCAGGTGGAACCGGTCAACGAGCTCGCGTATCCCGATTGGACCGGCCAGGCCTTCGAGGTGGGGATGACCGGCAACCGGCGCGCGGTCATGCTTCTGGGCAGCGGCGAGCTGGATGGTCAGCGGGAACAGATGTTGCGTTTTGCCCTGAAAATCACCCCGTTGGCGGTCGGCGAGCTGGAGCTCAAGGGCGTCCGGGTCATCATGCGGCTGCAGATCAAACAGGAGCAGCGCAGCGGCGGAATGTTCTTTTCCAGCACGCGGATGCAGGACTTTGACCACGTGATCGACGTGCCGCCGCATAAGGTCATCGATCCACCGGGCAAGCAGCGGCCGGCCGGCTATCGCGGGGTAGTGGGGGCGTCGCTGGCGTTCACGACCTCGCTGGACCGGACGACGGCGACGGCCATGTCGCCGCTCACGTTGACGCTGAAGATCGCCGGGCAGGGGGTGGGGCCGGATCTTGCGCCGCCGGTGCTGGCCGAGATTCCGGAACTGACCCGTGATTTCGACGTTTCTTCGAGCCTCGGCGGGGGGGAAGTGGAAGGCGACGCGATTACGTTTACGCAGGTGGTCCGGCCGCGAAGCGAGCAGGTCAAGGAGTTGCCGGCCCTGCCGCTGGTGTATTACGACTATCTCAAGAAGGATTACGAGACGATCTACAGTTTGCCCATCCCGATCACGGTGACGCCCGGGGGGTTGGTAGGGGCGACGGCCATGCAGACGCGTTCGGACGCGGAGGCCTCTGCTTCGCCGGAAGCCCGCGCGGTGACGGAGCGACCTGCGGAGAGTATTTCGCTGGGGGCCAACCATACGACGTTGGGAAAACTCTCGGCGGCGCCGCCGCTGGGGCCGGGGGGCGTATTGGCGGTGCTGCTGGCCGGTCCGCTGGCGATCCTGGCGGTGTGGACGGGGCTCAAATGGCATGAACGCTTCCGGCCGGCTGCGTCCATCCGGCGGCAACGGCGGGAATTGATCGCCGCGTTGGAGCGGGTGGAAGGGAACGATCGTTTCCATGCGGAACTGGCCGAACTGGTGCAGGCCTGCCTGCGCTTGACCTTCGGGCTGCCGGCGGGAGAGGTATCTATGGATCGCCTGGCCCAGGCGATGAACGGACGGGCGGTGGATGACCGGCTGCGCCAGGATATCGAGGCGCTCTTGAAGCAATGCGACGCCGGTCGGTTCGCGGCGGCGGGGGTGGAGGAGGCGGAGCGGCGCAGACTTCTGGCCCAGGCGCGGGAACTGTTCGACAGGCTCAGTCGGGTGTGAGAAACACGGAAGTGGGCGAAACGGAATGATGCACTACTGCGGATACATTCTTGCGATGGTTCTCGCCCAGACGGCGCCGGCGACGAATGACAGCGTCGCGTCTGTTGAGCAGCGATTTGCGGAGGCCCAGGCGCAGTTCGAGGCGGCCCAGGCGGAACTGAGTCGCGACGGCGGCGATTCGCTGGAAGCGCGGCGCATGTTTCGCGAAGCGGCGACACAGTTTGCCGCCCTGGCCGCGGAGGGCACGGCCAGCGCGAACCTCTACGTGAACGCCGGCAACGCCTTTCACTTCGCCGGGGATGAACCACGGGCGCTGCTGTGGTATTTGCGGGCGGATCAACTGGCGCGGACGCCGGAGATTCGTGCCGGGCTGGCCACGCTTCGGCGGGTATGTGGGGCGGAGTTATGGCCGCCGCCGCGCGGGTCCATCGGCCGGGTGTTGATGTTCTGGCATTTCGATCTCAGCGGGCGGCTCAAACAGATGCTGCTGCTGGGGTTGTATCCGATCGGGTGTGCTCTGATCGTCCTCTGGTTGTTCACCGGGCGGCGAAGAGGCTGGCTGCCGCGGGTCGGGATAGCCCTGATGCTCCTGGGCGGCGTGATGGGCATTTCGGACGTGGTGGCCCAGTCCGCCGGCGGTGAGCAATGGGCCGTGGTGCTCGAGCCGACCAAAGGGTTGGCCGGCGACGGGCAGATGTATTCCACGATCGTTGAAAGGGTCGTTCCGGGTCAGGAGGTTCGGATCCTTGAATCGAGGCGCGAATGGCTCCACGTGGAACTGCCATCCGGCACGCGCTGCTGGCTGCCGGGTGAGACGTGCGAGGCTGTTCAACCCATCCCGCAGTCAATGGGTCTCGCGTCGGATCGACGTTCACAGGCCTGATGTGATACGCCAGTGGCCCCGAGAGGGGCCAGGTGAGAGTAGCCACCAGTGAAGCGAAGCGGAACTGGTGGTTGCGAGGGCCCGGCGCACAAGTACCCGCCCCGGCCGGGGCGGGGTGAGATGCTTGCGAGTGGTCTCACGCCGCCCCTGCCGGGGCGGCCATCGAAGAGAGAGGCGGGCTTTACCAGGGGTTCCGCTTCGCTCCACCCCTGGCTACTTTCTGGCCGCCCCTTCTGGGGCGGGTGGCCACCCGAAGGGGACGGTCTGGAGCGCTCCCAAGGCCCTTTTCTTATGCTGTCCGATTCAGCCGGCTTGAGGCGGGCTTGCGGTTGATGCCATCCGCACCCTCATGGGTTGTCCAAATCGTGAACCTACCTCTGACGAGGTGGGCCACCCTATGCGCAAGATTCATTTGGGACTGGATCAGGGGGCATCAGGGAAGATCCACGAGCAGGGCCCAGTCGTTGGTGTCGGGGGCCGAGAAGCTGGCCGTAGCACCGCCGGCGACCTGTCCGGTGTGGGCCGGGGTGAGGCTGCCGGTTCGGGGATTGAACCACTGGGCCCGCAGGGTCTTGCCGGCCGCTGCGGTGAGGTCGAGATCGATGCTCCCGCCGTGGAGGGCGTACACGAGATAGGTGTGTCCGGGTTCGGCGAGGCACCAGTTGTCCTGGGGGTTGTTGACCAGGTCGGCCGGCATCATGCGGAAGAGCCGATCGGACAGGTGGGTGTCGATGAAATCGTAAGTGGGCTGAATGATCGGCGCGTGGGCAGGGGCGATGTAATCCGGCGGGGTGGAAAAGTCGGGATATTCCATGAAGCGCAGGATCACGGATCCGCCGGCCATGAGAAAGGCCCAGCTCTGCTGGCGCGAGGCGGCAATCATGTGGATGATGGGCTTGTCGGGATAGGCCAGGCGGTATTCCCTGACCTGCCGGTAGATCTGGTAGGGCGAAGTGGCGGCCGCGTCAAAGCCCGCGGTATACCGGCCGGCGATCTGCTGCCCGCCGGGCGGGGCGTACAGCGAGCCGTTGGGACGGTACGAAAAGTAGCGCAGGTCCAGGGCGGAGACGCGCGGATCCGCCGCCAGGGCGTCGAGGACGTCCTTGGTGCCGCCCAGGCACACCTTCACATCCCTGTGGTTCTGACTTTCCCATTCGCTCACCGTATCCAGCCAGAAGCGCATGAAGGAGAGCGGGCCGGTGTATTCCTGGCTGCACAGATGGAAGACGTTGGAATAGCCGCCCAACTCGTCCAGGCACTTGCGGATGTAGGCTTGATGCAGGCTGCGGCGCACTGGGTCGCTGGTGTCATAGAAGGCGTTGGCCGCGGGCACGTCATCGGGCATGTTGGTGTTTTGGATGCAGTTCACCGGCCGCCAGGGAAAATCAACGTAATGGGTGGTGAATTCCAGCAGGGCGTGTTGCATGTAGAAGTTGTGGAAGAGCACGGTGCCCTTGGCGTCGCACAGGGCGGCAAAGGTTTTGAGCCGGTCGAAGTACCAGGGATTGTACCGGGTGAGGTCATACCTGGAGAGCCCGTCCCAGGCAGTTCCGATGCCGCTGCGAGCCCATGGTTGCTCCAGAAAGGGGGGCACTGCGTTGGCATCTGAGCGGCGCTGCGTGTCGTGCCGATCACGGCGGCGGTCGTACCAGAGGCCGTAGTTGTGCTCGAAGGCGGGGTAGGCATACCGGAGCATGTTGTCCGTGAGTTTGTCGAGGTCTTCCGTATGGTTGGGGCCGATCACACCGGGGTTATTGCGGGTGATGTTGGCTCCTTCGCGCGTTCTCCACCAACTGTTGTGCTGGCCGTAGCCCCAGACGACGCGGCCGTTGTGGACGAGCCAGCCGTTTCGGATCTCAAGCCCCGCGGGCTCGGCGGGGGTAGGCTGCTGGCCGACGGTGGCCGGGGGGAGGTCCTGCAGAGGAATGGCCCCTGTTTCATCTTCGATGGGGAGCGAGTTGCCGGTTGCCGCGTGGATAGGATCGTTTTCGGCGGGAGTGGGAGCTTCTCCAGGGGGCGAGGGGCAGCCGTGCAGAAAAACAAGCTAGGCGAAGGCGGCGAGCGCTGCCGACACGAGGCGTCCGGCAGCGGGAGATCGCGCCGTTGACGGCCGGCGCCTTTTCGCAAACATCGCTGATTTCTGGTCGGAGTATCGCACGGGCACCTCGGGGCGTCCTCCCGGCTCGGGACGCATGGTTATGGATGAGGCTTGAAGTTTATGATCCTCCGGCAAACGAAGTCAACGCCCAGCTTGACTTCACAACCATTCAACAAAATAGAATCATGAGCTTCAGCCTTCTGATGTCGCCTCGACGTGGGCCGGCGCACCAGATGAACACGGGGATGATCGTCAGCAGGTCCTGACAGTTCAGGGATCAACCATACCAGCGAAGGATTCGCCGTTTAGCCGGCTTCAACCGGCGGCCGTGAGATTCCGCGCCCGATGCGACCGGGACTCCAGATGACCCACCGCGACTGTGACAAGCGCGATGATGAGGCAGGCAGGCACACGGTGGATGGGCCACGGCTGCTGAGCCGTGCGGCGGGCGACGTTGACGTTTCGCACTGTTCAACCGCAGCGGCCTGCAGCGTTCCGGAACAGACTCGAAGAAGGAATAGTGATCCATGGTACTTCTTGCCAGGAATTGGTGGGCATTCGTTCTCCGTGGCATTCTGGCCATTCTGTTCGGGTTGATGGCCGTGTTCCTCCCGGGCATGGCCTTGATGACGCTGGTATTGCTTTTCGGGATCTTCGCGATCACCCAGGGGGTGTTCGAGCTGATCTCGGCGTTTCGCACCACGCCGACTCCTTCGGAGCAGCCCTGGTGGGCCCTGCTGCTGGAAGGGATCGTCGGCATCGCCGCCGGCTTGGTGGCGCTGCTCTGGCCCGGCTTGACCGCGCTGGCCTTGTTGTACGTCATCGCGGCCTGGGCGGTGATCAGCGGCATCCTGGAGATCGTGGCGGCCATTCGACTTCGCAAGCAGATCACGGGGGAATGGCTGCTGGTTCTGGCGGGGGCGGTATCCATCCTGTTTGGCGTGCTGATCGCCCTGTTCCCCGGGCCGGGCGCGCTGGTGATGGTCCTGTGGATCGGCGCGTATGCGATGATTTTCGGCGTTCTGCTGATCGGGCTGGGCTTCCGGCTTCGCAGAGTGGGACGCATCGAAGAGCGGCTGGAGGGATTCCCGGGTATTGCTCCGGGGCACTGACGAGTCTGTTTCAAGTTCAAGGCGGCGGCGGTTTCAAGTTCAAGGGGGGCGGAGATCGGTGTTTCTCCCCGAGGTGCGGGTTGAGACCCAGGGGGCGGGGCGCTGAGCTGGACGGTTGCAGGAGAGCGAAACATGACCGAGACAATGACGCAGGATATTCCGCGGGTTGAATGGCCGACTCAATTGCAGGAGCTGAGCTCGCGCTACCAGGGCTGGCGGACGTCCATCCGGGTGATGGGGGGCGAGATAGGCGACCAGCGGGTGGCAGCCGATCTGCCGTTGCAGGGCTTCAGCGTTGAGACGCAGGGCTCCGAGGCAGGCAAGATCCTGATTGAGCTGGGCGACTCCCCGAACAATTTCATGATCCACCACGTGGATTATCCGCTGCGCGTGCAGGTCGCGGAGATGCAGCCCGGCTCGGCGGCGGACGTGGAGATCGAGTCGGAGGACGGGACGGTGACGTTGGTTGGGCTGCGCGCTCCGACCGCTTTGCCGTCGAGGCGCCAGGTCGCCCCGGGCGAGCGCGGTTTTCGCCGGCGCGGCATGGAGGTACTTCGGGAGAAGGCCCACCGGCTGGGGCGCCCGTCGAAGAGGGAACCCAACGTGGGTAACGTGGAACGGTTTGCTTCGGTTGCGGCGGGTTCCCTCCTCGCGGCGCTGGGGCTCTCCCGCCGGAGCGTTTCCGGCGTATTGACCGCCGGCGTGGGGGCGGCGCTGATTTATCGAGGGGTCACGGGTTATTGCCACGCCTATGGGGCGATGGACGTGGATACGGCCCATCGCAAGGGTGAACGCGCCGCCCGGTCGCCGGAGGAAATCACCCGCCAGGGGATTCACGTCGAACAGTCGTGCCTGATCAACAAGTCCCCCGAAGAGCTGTACGAGTTCTGGCGCCATTTCGAGAACCTGCCGCGGATCATGAATCATCTGCACTCCGTGCGCGTCCTGGACGACCGCCGTTCGCACTGGGTGGCCAAGGCGCCGCGCATCGCGGGCGGCGAAGTGGAGTGGGACGCCGAGATCACCCGCGATGAGCCCGGCTCGGTCATCGCGTGGCGGTCGCTGCCCGGCGGCCAGATCAACAGCGTGGGCGAGATTCGCTTCCGCCAGGCCATGGGCGATCGAGGCACCGAGGTGCATGTGTCGATGGATTACATTCCCCCGGCCGGCCAGTTGGGCCACTGGATGGCCACGTTGTTCGGAGAATCGCCGCAGCGGCAGATGCGCGAAGATCTGCGCAATTTCAAGCGAATCATGGAGGTTGGTGAAATCCTGACCATCGAGGGCCAGCCGCGTGGAACCTGCACCGGCATGGGCAGGGAGCGACGTTCCACCGAAACCGAATGAGGAGTGCGCGCCGCCGGCGTCCCAAGGGTCTGATGATGCTTCGCAGACAAGAAAGGAACCTATCATGAAAGCGCTCGTCTGGTGTGCGCCCCGCAAGGTCGCGGTCGAGGATGTTCCCGACCCCGCCATACTCAATCGCCGGGATGCCATCGTTCGCGTCACCTCCACCGCTATTTGCGGCTCGGACCTGCACCTGGTGGACGGATTCATCCCCTTCATGAAACCGGGTGACATCATCGGGCACGAGTCCATGGGCATTGTCGAGGAGGTGGGCCCGGACGTGGACCGGAGCAAGGTCAACGTCGGCGACCGGGTGGTGGTGCCGTTTCCCATCGCGTGCGGCAACTGCTTCTTCTGCCGCCGCGGGCTCTGGAGCTGTTGCGACAACACCAACCCCAAGGCGCACATGGGCGATGAGTTGTTCGGACAGGCGACGGCGGGCATTTTCGGCTATTCGCATTTGACCGGCGGATTTGCCGGCGGGCAGGCGGAGTTCGTTCGCGTGCCTCTGGCCGACGTCAACTGCCAGAAGATGCCGCCGGACTTTACCGACGAGCAGCTCCTCTTTCTCTCGGACATCTTTCCGACCGGCTACATGGCCGTGGAGCATTGCAACGTGCAGCCGGATGATACGGTGGCCGTCTGGGGCTGTGGACCGGTGGGGCAGTTCGTGATTCGCAGCGCGTTCCTGCTGGGCGCCGGCCGGGTGATCGCCATCGACGACGAGAAGAAGGTACCCGAGCGGCTGCAAATGGCCCGTGACGGTGGCGCGCTCACCATTGACATGCACGACGAGTATGTCTACGACCGGCTGCTGGAACTGACCTGTGGTATCGGCCCTGACGTGTGCATCGACGCGGTGGGCATGGAGGCCCACGGCTATACGATGCTGGGCAGCATCTATGACAAGGTCAAGACCAACCTGTTCATGGAGACCGAACGGCCGCACGCGTTGCGCCAGGCGATCACCTGCTGCCGCAAGGGCGGTACGGTCTCCATTCCCGGCGTGTACGGCGGTCTGTCCGACAAGATCCCCATGGGCGCGCTGATGAACAAGGGTTTGACCATCAAGACCGGTCAGACCCACGTGCACAAGTACGTGCCCGAGCTCCTGGAGCACATTCGCAGCGGCCGGGTCGATCCCGGCTTTGTCGTGACGCACCGGCTGCCGCTGAGCGAGGCGCCGCACGCGTACGAGATCTTCCGGGATAAAAAGGACGGCTGTATCAAGGTCGTGCTGAATCCGGCGTCCTAGTGCCGTTTCCGGTACGCGGCTTTCTCTCTGCGTCTCGGCGGATCAGGCGGGCAAGATGCCCGCCCTCCAGAAGAACCGGCCGGCGTTGCCGGGGGGCGGGCATCCTGCCCGCCTCATGCCGAATCGCGAAACTCCTGGACTTGAAAGGACGCTGGAAGACCGGCCCCTTACCTGCCGGCCTGCATGAATGCGTCCACCTTGGACATGATGATCTCGTGGCAGCCCGGCACGTCGAGCACGTCGCACTCGCTGCCCAAAATGAACGGCCGCCCGATGGCCCGCATGTGTTCGAGCAGTTCGATGGCCGCGGCCTCCACCTGCTCGCGGCTCATCTCCCGATCCGAATAGAACCGTTTGGAGGGCAGGTTCCCGAACAGGACCGTCCGCTCGGGTACGATCTTGGCATCCTCCCAGAGCTTTCGCGAACTGCCCAGGCTCAGCACGGCCGGGTCGAGTTCCGCATAGCGGCGCAGCATGCCGTCGTTGAGCTGACCGCAGCAATGGAAGAAGAGGTCCGCGCCCAGGTCGTCCAGCAGCTCTCTGATCCTGCGGTTGGGTGCAATGACGTAGCGGTCGAAGATGTCCGAGCCTTCCTCCATCTGGATGGGCGAGACGTAGAAGGCGCTGCCGGCCGGTTCGGCGATGCAGACGGCTTTGGCACCGGCCCGCACCTGGGCCTCCACCGCGTGCAGGACAAACTCGGTGGACATGGCCAGACAACGCTCGACGATGGCGACTTCGGGGTCATCCTCGGCGCTGATGCCTTTGCCGGCCATGTATACCGGCACGATGGGATCGGCCATCAGCTTGGTGGTCAGCGAGAACGGCCCGATACTCATGCCCATGGGCAGCAGGTCGGTTTTCTCGGCGATGTAGCGGATGGCGTCCATCTGGGTTTGATAGCGCGGATGAGGCAGTCGGTCCCATTTTTGGCCGGCGGTCTGCACGGCTTCGTCAGTCGGCGGTTCCTCGAAATGATACGACGGGGCCTGATCGGCGGGGATGCCCAGCAGGCCCAGCATGGCGACCTTTTCGAGTGTCAGATCCATCACCGGCAGGGCCAGGGGCGTGTTGAATCGCCGGGCGGTCTGCTCGATGACTTGTCCGTAGCGCTGGCCATCGTTGAGGGCGGCCTCGGGATCGGGTTGTTCGTGGAGAATCAGGTCTGCCCCGATGGGCATGCGAAGTCCGGAAGCTGCCAATTGCTGGTAATACGTGCGATCCATGGTGCTCGTCTCGATGGCAGATCGGGTCAGCGCGCCGAGACGCCGTACGGCTTGCGGCGACGGACCTGTTGACCCGATCCGCGGGTTGTTAAGGGTGGGGCGAACACCCGCCCCCCGGCATGGGCAGGATGCCCATGCTACAGGTCGTAAGAGCGGGGATTATACAGGGAGCCGTACTCGTCCGCGATGGCCGCAAGGGCCTCCTCTTCCTTTGCCGGCAGCGTTTCGGCGGCGGCGGAAAGTTGCTCCAGCCAGGTTTCATCGCGGTCGGTCAACTTGATCCGGCCGGCGTTGATGGCCTTGTGGATCGCGTCGATGGCGATGCGGACCGCCCGGACCGTGCGAGCGTAGTCGGTCGGTTCCTCGGCGATGCCGCGGGCCAGGTCGATCACGACCGTTGGTTCGAGCATCAGGGCCTCGACGCTGGTGGGCACGTCGCTTTCCACCATCCAGTCGCGCAGCTTGAGCGCGTCGCCGGCGTCGCTGGCCCGATTGAACAGCCGGCAGTCATAGGCGAGCAATTCGAGGAACGCTTCAGGCGCCGAGCCGCTCAGCAGCCGGATGTTCTGCACGGACTCGTTGCTCCACAGGTCGGCCGCCGCGGCGGCGATGTTGCCCAGAGGGCTGAAGTGAGCGCAGCTTGAAGATTTTCCTTCCATCGAAATCGGGCAGCCGGTGATGGCCTTGAGCACCGGACCCTCGTAGGCACAATCCTTGGACGGGCCGACGGCGCCGTGCTCGTGGGCCACCAGGGTGCGCGGTGCGGTGGCGGCCCGGTCAACGGCGGCCAGCACCGAGGGCAGCATGCCCTGGCCGGCAAGCTGCATGGCGGTGTTGGCGAAGCCGCAGGCGCTGTCTCCGCCGGCGACGATGCCGTACTGGTTCGCGATGGCGGTGATGTTCTCCCACAGCCAGGCCATATCGCGCGCCGCCAGGGAGCCCAGGGCCACGCAGAGCGCGGTCAGATCACCGAACAGCAGCGCCTGGTCGTGGACCTCCTTGCCGCCGACGGACTCGATGGACAGGATGTCGGCCCCGGCCTGGGCGGCGGTGATGAAGGCTTCGCGCATGTTTTCCCACGCCTCGCCGTCGCGCAGCCGGGGGGGATGCTCGGCGTCGCGCATGTCCACGACGGTGACCCGCAGGGCGGTGGGGATGCCGGTGGTTTCACGCAGTCGTTTCAAGCTCTCGGCGAGAACGGCGGTGATTTCCGCGCCCCATTGCGGGTGCTGGGTCATGGGCGGGAGTTGCTCGAATTCGATGGCCAGCCCGGGCACGCGCAGGGCGCCGGCTCGCCGGACGATGGCCTCGCCGATTTCCTGGTAGTGCCGGCGGGCGTCCGGCCAGGTATTGTCATCCAGCAGCATGGGGGGGAGGGTAAAATTCAGTTCGGGGTAAACCTGTCCCCCGCCAATGGTCAGCCCCGAGGGACAGGTGACCGGTTTAGGCGCCCGGCCGAAGACCAGCGCGTCGGGAGTGGGGATAGCCAGGGTGTTGAACCGCGTGCGAGCCATGTGTTCGTCCTTAAAGAAGACCGGAACCCGATGTATATCGACTGTCGCATATTAGATACACGTTTCAGGCAAGGGACGCAAGAGCTCTACAGAGCGAACCGCGCGAGCGATGGAAAATCAAAGGCAGATAAGGGCTCAGATCGTCAAAGGATCTCAATTCAGTTGTGAATCTGTGTGTCCCGTGTGGGGTGTTGCCAGTATATTGCTGTTCTTGAGCAGTCCGGACCGCGAGCAGAACGCGCAGTTATCAAAGTCTCCACCACCCGCTCAGGCCTCTCGATCAGGCTGTGGTTTTGGACGCCGCAATACCGCAGGCGCGATGGCTTCCCCATCGATCTTGGCGCAGGGCGCATGGCCGTTTGAGAGTCGTCACTGCTACCGATAAAATGAAGTTGGCTGCCGATGGAGAGAGCAAACATGACCATCAGCTTTTCAATGCCGGATCATATCGAGGAACATCTCAGAGGCGAAGTCGGTCCTGATCTGGGCCAGGCCGCCAAGGAAGCACTCGCCATCCAGCTTTACCGGGAAGGCAGAATCAGCCTCGGCTTAGTTGCCGAAATGCTGGAGATGGGGGTCATCGAAGCGGATGAGTGGTTGGGGAAGCGAGGGGTTCCGCTCAACTACACGGCGGAGGACTTCGAAGCGGACCGGAAGAGTCTGGCGGAAGTCTTCCCGGAAGCCCGACGATGATCGTTGTCTCGGACACTTCGCCGCTGAATTATCTGGCCCGAATACAGAGGCTCGACTTACTCCCTGCCGTATTTGGCTCTGTGGTGATCCCTCAGGCCGTAGCGGCCGAGCTCGGCCACGCCGCGGCCCCGTCTGCTGTCCGGGAGCTGGTCGGAAATCGACTACTTTGGCTCGAAGTCCGGGCGGTTGCACGTGTCGATCCCGCTCTTAAGTGGCTGGGTCGTGGAGAGGCTGAGGCCATCGTTCTGGCGGAGGAGCTGCGGGCGGAATTTTCTTCTGGTCGATGATCTGGACGCACGCCGGGAGGCAAGCCGGAGGCACCTCCGGTTCGTCGGTACACTCGGCGTGCTTGAACTGGCCGTCCGACGCGGGATGGTGGACTTGGCTGCCTCTATCGACCAACTGCGCGCGATTGGCTTTCGAATCAGCGAAAGCGCCGTTCAGGAGATCCTGCGGCGAGCATCCCGTTGAAGCGGGCGGAAAAGGGGGGGCGCAAAAGCGCTTATCTTGCCTGTGTCCGTCTCCCTGCCCACTTTGATGTTCAGCGTTTCACTGTGCCCGCATGCCCATGGTCCGCATCCCCTGGCGGAAAAACTCCCACCAGGGGGCAGAGGCAAGAATCTATTCTGATGCAACCGGGCTTGCCGCCCATGCCAAGCCTCTACAGGCCAACTTGCCACGAAGGCTTAGCTGCTCGGTGCGAACCGGCTATCATCTAGAATGCTCTTCGAGGTCCAACAGGAGGAGTGGCGTGCAATCATATGAGTGGTACATGCGGCGGTTGCGGGCGATGTCACCGGGCGAGGTGTTGTGGCGGGTGAGGAACAGGGCCCGCCAGGTGCTGGACCGGCCGTTGGCCCCGCTGCGCCGTCGGCCGCCGGCCCTGTGGAAGATCGCCACCGCCGAGGGAGCGGTGTGGACGGTCCGGCCGGAGGCCATCGGACGGGAGCTGCCGGGGGTGGGGGGGACGCCCGACTGGCTGCCGCAGTTTGCCGATTGGAAGGCGGCCCTGCTCGACCGGGCTGAACGGATTGCCCGCAATCGCCTCACGCTCTTCGACCTGGAGGATCACGATCTGGGTCCGGAGATCGACTGGAATTACGAGTACAAGGCCCGGCGGAAGACGCCCCTGAAATACGCGGCGGACATCGATTATCGCGACTACGCGGAGGTCGGAGACTGCAAGTTCGCGTGGGAGCCCAGCCGGCATTATCACCTGGTGACCTTGGCGCGGGCCTACCGGGTAAGCGGCGAGCGGGCCTTCGCCCAGGCGGTGGTGGAGCAGATGGAGTCGTGGATGGACGCGTGCCCTTACGGGCTGGGCATGCAGTGGCGCAGCCCGCTGGAGCTGGGCATCCGGATGATCAACTGGGTCTGGGCCCTCGAGTTGATCCGTCCCGCGGGATTGATCAGCCCGGTGAAAGAGCCGCGCATTCTGGGCTGCGTGTACCGCCACCTGTGGGAGATTTCCAGGAATTACTCGCGCTATTCCTCGGCGAACAATCACCTGATCGGCGAGGCGGCGGGAGTGTTCATCGCCGCCAGCTACTTCGCCGGTCTGAAGCATGCGCCCGCATGGCGTCGCGAGGCGAGGGCCATTCTGCTGCGTGAGATTGCGCGTCAGACCTACGAGGACGGCGGCACCCGCGAGCAGGCGTTGGGCTATCACCTGTTCGTGCTGGAATTCCTGCTGCTGGCCGGACTGGTGGCCCGGAACCGGGCGGAGGATTTTCCGGCGGAGTATTGGGCTCGGCTGGAGCGGATGTTCGAGTTCCTCTGCGGCATGGTCGAGGGCGGCGAGGATGCTCCGATGTTCGGTGATGCGGACGACGGGTATGTGCTCGACCTGGGCGGGGGCCGGCCGTCGCCGCGTGAACTGCTGGCCGTGGGCGCGGCCCTGTTCGGGCGCGGAGATTTCAAGCTGGAGTCGCAGGGCCCCGCGGTCGCCCGGTCAGGGGCGGACGGCGAAGCCGAGGCAAACGCCGGCGCAGGGTTCAGCGAGCAGGCCTTCTGGTTACTGGGCAAGAGCGGCTACGAGCGATATGGACGCGTGCGCATCCAGGCGGATCAGACACGGATTGCCTCGCGGTCGTTTCCCGCCTCGGGCTATTACCTGCTTCAGTTCGGCCGGCGAGGCAGCGCGGACCGGGTCTCGGTCCTGTTCGACTGCGGCGAACTGGGGTTCGGGCCGATTGCGGCCCATGGGCATGCCGATGCGCTGAGCTTTACGCTGAGAGCCTTCGGACGCGATATCTTCGTGGATCCAGGCACGTACGACTACTTCACGTACGGGCCGTGGCGGGAGTACTTCCGATCGACGCGCGCCCACAACACCGTGGTAGTGGACGACCGTGACCAGTCGGAGATGCTGGGGCCATTCCTGTGGGGCCGGCGGGCGAATGCCCGCTGTACGCGCTGGGAGGTGAACGACTCCGGCGCGACAGTGGCCGGCGAGCACGACGGATATGCATCGTCCGCGCCCGATGGCGGGATTATCCACCGGCGAAACGTATCCCTGAGCCGCACGGAGGGGATTTTGACCATCCATGATGAGTTGTCCGGTTCCGGGGCGCATTCCGCCACGTGGTATTTTCACCTGGCAGAAGGATGCTCCGTCCGGCGGGAAGGTAACCGGTTCCTGATCGGAGTGGCCGGACGGACGCTGACGCTCGAACTCGATCCTGAACTGGTCGTGACCATGGCAGAGGGCGCGGAGGCCCCCATCGCCGGCTGGGTCAGCCGTGGTTACCACCGTAAGACGCCCTGCGTCACCCTGATTGCTCGACGCGAATGGGAGCACCGTCTGGTGATACTTACGCGCGTGCAGATGCAGTTTGAGCTTGACACTTCTGATTCATCGGAATACAGACAGTAAAGGACACGCACGACGCGAGGGCTTCCTGCTGATCCACGCAGGCTTTCAGACCGAACCCAGGGAACGATTCCCGGAAATCCCATAAGGAGCTGAACGTGCCTCACTCTATTCCCAACCGGGAAACGCTGTCTTATCGCGTTGAGACATCCCGCCGAAGACTGGCGGAAGCGATAGATGTCATTCATCAAATGAAATCCGCATCGCCGGAGAAGCCTGCTCTGCAGGACGTGCTGACGGAATTGTGCGAGGATCTCCGGGGGCTTAATCGGGATATTGAAGCGATTCGCGATCAACTGGACTATGGTACGACGCCGCGGCTCCATCACTTCCACGTGCCGTTCCAAGGAAGCGGCCCGGGCGACCGGCCCTGCGAAATTCCGTTTACCGATTAGGGCCGGCTGTGTGAAAGCCGGTCATCGCCAGGCAAGCAACAAGTCGGGCGCCCGCACAGAGGCGCCCGACTTGTTTCAAACCACCTGCAGTCCCCGACTCTGCGCGGTCAGACTTTTGTTTCCTGCAGGTTCTTGGGCTGCTCCTGTTCCTTCTGCTGGTTCAGCTCCTGCTGAGCCGTTTCCTTGGCGTGTTCGGCGACGGCCTTGGCCTTCTCCGCGAGGTCCTGGGGAGTGAGTTGTTCGCGCTGGGCCACTCCCGTGGCCGCGCCCTTCAACTCCGCAGCGGCCTCCCGGGCCTTGTCAGCCACGGCCGAAGGGGTCAGGCCCTGGCGTTTGGCCTCATTGATGGCTTCTTCGGCGGTGGTCTGAGCGATCTGCATGCCGCGGTCCACCATTTCCTTGCCGGTCAATTTGGCACGGCGCTTGAGCTGGTCGGATCGCTCGCCGATCAGTTTGTCCTCGGACCGCGTGCGGGGCAGCATGAGCCCGACGAGCATCCCCAGCCCCAGCATGGCCGCGCCAACGGCGAGCGGGTATTCGTCGGTAATCTCGGCCGCGCGATCGCGGCTGTAGTCGTAGCCGCGGCGGACCTGACGCTTCAGGTCGGAGGCCCCGGCCCGGACCTTTTCTCCGGCCTCGGAGGCGCGATCGCGAACTTGATGGCTGAGCTCCCGGGCCTTATGGCCTGCTTGGCCACCCAGTTCACCGGCTTTGGCCGAGGTGATGCCGGCGACGTCGCCTACCTTGTGGGCCGCGCCTGAAACCATTTCGCGAATGGCAGAGGTGACGTTAGATGCGCCGCCTTTCATCTTTTCGGCGACCGTGGAGGCCGTGTGCTTGACCTTGTCGGTCGCCCGGGAGGCGGTCTCTTTCATCTTGCCGCCTGCCGATTCAGCGACGTCGCTCATCTTCTCTTTGGCACGCTGCATGGGCCCGGGGCCGGCCTCTCTCTCGCCTCCTTCACCGGCGGCTTCGCTCACGGCGGTGGCGATGCCGGATTCGGATACTCGGCCGGGTTCATCGGGGCAGGGGCCCAGGCTCTCTTCGGTGAAACCCGCGTACTGGGGGCCGGCCCTGCTGACCTCGTAGCCGGAGAGGCCGGCGGCGGCCAGTTCGGCCTCGCGCTTGCGGATTCTTTTCTTCTCCTTGCCTTCCTCGAGGAACATCAGGTAGGCCAGGCCGGCTCCGGCCAATACCGAGGGCACCGGATGTTCCCTGATCTTCTGCAGTGTCTTGCGGACGGTGTCGAAGGCGACGCGCCGCATGTCCGACTTGAGATCATCGCTGCGGAAGAAACCGAGGATATCATCGAACAGATATCGCGGGTTCAACTGGGCGCCTAACGCCTCGATGGTCCGGTCCATGGAGGCGCGGGTGCGTTCGATTTCGGATTTTATCCGGCTGGAGCGATCGTCGACGAATTCCGTGATCCGCGATTCGCGCGGATCCGTGCCGCCGGCGCCTAACGGATCTTTTGCTTTAGCCATTCCTTGTTCTCCTGCAGGGATTCCATCGTCTTCTGGGGAGCGACATGCTCGCGTTTGAGCATGCTGACGGCTTTCTGGATGAATGCGTAACCGACCGCGGCGACGAGGACGCCGACGATCATGGGGGCGACCCAGGTGGCCACGTTCTCTGACACCCCGGCCTGCAGTAGCCCCACGAGAATCAACCGGCTCAGGCCCAGCAACAGAAAGATCAGGCCGGCGTATGCCACCAGCCCCCCCACGGCCAGGTAACCGACATTCCGGCCGACACGTGAGGCCTTTTCTCCCGCCTCGGCCTTGGCCAGTTCCACCTCCTGGCGGAAGAGGTTTGTAGTCTCGTCTCGCAACCGCCGGAACAGCTCCGGGATGGAGCGGTTCATGTAGGGGTCCTGAGTTTCCGCCGGGGTCTGGTTTTCGACGGTTCTCATAAGTTCACAGTCTCCTTCTGGAATCCGTGATAGACGTTCCCCTGATCAAAACTTCGGGCCTTGTTTTTCCGACGGATCGCTGTGGCCCGGTGGACATTGCGACGGTGAGACCTCGGGGCCGGCGCCGGTGCCGGGGCTGGTGCCGTAGCCTGGCGAGATGCCGGGGCTGGCCGGTGAAGGCGAAGCGCCGGCCATGGCCATGGCGTCATCCGGCAGGCCGGACCCTTCCCCCTGGCTCTGAAAACCTGACGAGGGGCCGGCGGTTTGGCCGTGTGATTCCCGACCGGTCCAGTCGGATTCTCGATCGAACCCTCGCCCCTCTCTGAAGCGATCGGCCCGCGAAGCCTTCAGAATGCGAGCCGCGACCAGTCCGCAGACGAGCATTCCGGCGAAAAACAATCCGGGCCGACGACGAACCGTGTTGCCCAGGTCGTTCATCATGCCTCGGACGTCGTGCTCGTGCAGATAGCGCGCAGCGCGATCGAGCTGGTTGCTGAGGTCTTCGGCGTAGCCGGCGATGTTATGGTCGCCTTCCTGGCGAAGGCGATCGGCGGCTTCAAGGACGGCGACGGCGAAGCGGCTGATGCCCTCGGCGGCTCGGTCCTTGCCCTGGCTGAAGACATTTTCGCCCTGGCTCTTGACCCGTTGGAACATGGCCCCGGCCTCCTTGCGGGCCCGCTCGGTTACGTCCTGGATCTTCTCCCGGGCGCGATCGTGGACTTCACCAGCCTTTTCCCCAAGCTGCTCCATGGCGCCGCCCGGAGCCGGCTGGGACTGGCTTCCCGGTGATTCGGTGGCCCCCGTGGGCGTTGGTTGGCTTTGCCCATGTCCACCGACGTCGTGGGAATACGGCTGGGACTCGCTCACGCCTATGCTGCTGGAGCCCTTGTCTCCCGCGGTTGAAGAGCTTCCGCCTGGCTGGTACATGAGTCTCTCTCCTTCTGCCATGCAAGTGGCATTCGCTTGATAGAATCGTTTGCTTCTAAATGCTATTCCCCGCAGGGCTGCCTTTAGATGAAATGCGCATGAAATTTGGCCGCGTAACGGGCGTGCAAACGGTTATACTGCAGAGGTTTGCGGCTGAGGTGGATGGGCCGGAGAGGCCTCGTTGGGTTGCCTGGTGCGGGCCGTCTGGTGTATAGTGCGGGCAGCACATTCAAGGCGACTTAGCCAAACAGGAGCTGGCACGAGCACGGCGGGTCAGCTCCTGGCTTGTTATGCGGACCCACTGACGGAAGGCGGAAAGATCGAGTGGCCGTCAACACGCGGGCCGCGATGGCGTGGAACCTCACTTGTTAGGCAACAGACGTTGCCACGGATCTGGGCCGGCTGGCGGCGCACGCCCGTCAAATGGTCGAGGTGCGCAAGGGATCGAACCACCGACGTTGGCCGTCATCGCATTGAAGAATCAGGCCGCCGGCGGGGTCCACGGAGAGGGTTCGGCCGGCGTACTCGCGGCCATCGCAGCGCAGGCGAACGTGCTGGCCCAGCGGCTCGGCGTAGGCAAGCCATTGGGCATGAATGGCCTCCGTTGTTTGTGCACTTTGCGGGCCGAGTATCTCATCGAAAGCTTTCAGTAACTCGCGGGCCACGACGACGCGGTCCACGGCGTGGCTGCTGGCCAGGTCGAGCGAGGTGGCGGCATCGCGGAGTTCCGGGGGGAAGTGGCCGGCTTGCTGGTAGCAGTTGATACCGACGCCGACGACCCAGACGCGGGTGTGGGGGGCGATAACGCGGGATTCAATGAGGATGCCGGCGAGTTTCCGGCCGGCGACGCGCAGATCATTGGGCCACTTGATGGCGGGAACAATGTCGGTAGACCGGCGGATAGCCTCGCAGACGGCAACAGCGGATGCGAGGGTGAGACGGCCGGAGTCATCTGTCAGTTCTGGAGGGCGGTTGTCCTGGTCGCCATGCTTGGAGGTCACAGCATCTCCCCGGCCC
>JAAXZI010000025.1 GCA_012719955.1 Phycisphaerae bacterium
GAGACAAGGGGACAAGGGGATGGGAGAGCTTCGGGAAGGGAACAATCGGAACGTACAAGTTCTTAATGCAGCGATATTTACGAGTCATCGGCAGGCCTGGAGCCGGTTGCAGAGGTGGCCGGCTGGTGGTTCGACCTGAGCCAGGATGAGGCCTCATTGTCCCCTTGAATCGGTGATCCCATCCTTGCCGGTATTCGGTATCGGCGTGCCGCATTCCGGACAAATGCCGGAGACATTGCCGGTGAGGCCGTAGCTGCAGGTCAAGCAGACGTTGCTTCGGGGGTCAAAGGGCCGCTTGTGGGCGTGCTCACGCCAGATCACTTTTGTTCCGGCCCAACCATCGCCCCAGCGTGGACCCTTGTTCATGGTATATGCCGCAATCAGGACAGTGAGAACTTGGATACATGGAATGGACAGGTGAATGTTTCGCTTGAAGGAGGCCATGAAACCGGCGGGCCGCAGGGTTGACTTCTCCACGACCTGGAGGCCGAGGACGTACTTGCCAGGCGACATCCCCCGAAACCCATCTTTGAAGGCAAAGAGGAGGCTGACGACGCAGGTCAGGGCAAGCACTCGCGCGACGGTCAGCGAAGGCATGTTGAAGCCCCGCACATGCGCCAGGGCGCGCATGGCAAGCATCCACAGTACCCAATCTATCAGAAAGGCCGCCTGGCGACGGTTGATGAATTTGCCCCAGCAGCGTCGGCAGACCACCAGGCCATAGGGCCTATATCGGAGCCAGCCGCATACTTCGTGGCCGCAGATCGGACAGGAGGCATCCATTCCAGCAGCCGGCGAGAACGGGGATGCATAACAGATCGGAGGCGGCGGCGATGGGTGGTCGGCCGTGGCCATGATGGCGGCAGGATAGCTCTTCAGCCTTCCGCGAGTCAATGAGCAACGAAGGCATGAACTCACAACTTCAAAGGAGTCCCCCGCTGATTACCATGCCGGGAGCCAGACTGCCAGGGCCACGACGAACAGCGCGGCGCCGAGGAACATACTGGCGAGGCCCAGGGCGAGGCTGGGGGGCGGGTAGTCGAGGTAGGCGCGGGCCCAGGGTGGGATGCGGCGGATGCGGAGCACCTGCGCGCCCAAGGCGAAGGCGATGATCCCCGCCCCCATGGCCAGCGTCCTGATAAAACAGGAGACCCAGCCGGTGCCCAGCAACACGAGCGGGAGCACGATGGCCCAGCCGAAGGCGGCGCATTTGAGGCCGGTCTTGGCATCGCGGTCGGCGTGGCGACAGGCATTGACAGTAGACCAGATCCGGCCGGCCCGGCGGCGAACAGTCATCCAGTCGAAATGCCGGCCGCATTCGGGGCAACGGTTGCCGGACAGGCCGGTGAGATTGTATTGGCAGACGGGACAGGTCGGAGGAATGGAAATCCGCCAGTCGCGGCGGTCACGAATCCTCTCCATGTCTTCCCATGAAAGAGTCATAGCACGAGAATGACCAACGACCAGGTCCCAATGACCAAGGGATGACGAGTGACGAAATCAGAATTCTGAGATCTCAGACCCCGGGCTCTGATCTCGGCCCCAGGGCCTCGAGCAACTCTCTCGCGGCCATCTTTGGATCTGCCGCACCGATCACCGCCGAACAGACGCAGAGACGACGCGCCCCTGCCTGGACCAGTATACCCGCGTTGGCGGCGGTGATGCCACCGATGGGGACAATGGGGATCCGCGTTTCGCGCACGGCCAGAGCCAGCAGGTCGGGGCCGGCGATGTGATCCTGCGGCTTGGTGGCCGAGTCGAACATGGGACCGACGGCGATATAGTCGGGGGCGGCGGCAATGGCCTCGCGAAGTTGCTCCGGCGTGTGCGTGCTCAGGCCGATCAAACGGTCGGGACCAACGATCCGGCGGGCATCCTTGAGAGACAGGTCGGTCTGGCCCAGGTGCACGCCGTCGGCATCGGCCAGGACTGCCAGGTCGGGCCGATCGTTCACAATGAACAGCACGCCGTGCTGATGACACAATTCGCGCAGCCGGCGGGCGCGGGCCAATAATTCGCCGGCATCAAGCGATTTCTCGCGAAGTTGGATGCAGTCGGCGCCACCGGCAATGGCCGCGGCGGCGACTTGGAGCCAAACAGGCGGGGATGATTGCCCCCCAGCAGCACCGGCCGGCCGTTCTGGAGGGCGGGCATCTTGCTCGCCTGAATTACTCGGAGGGCGAGCATCTTGCCCGCCTAACTCGCCGAGAGGCTGGTATGCTGGAAACGACGCGGGTTCAGGCCTTTGTTCGCAATGCGAAGGCCAAGCCGCTTGCTCACCCCGTTCCCCCCCTGCTGAGGATGCGAAAGCATTCCTCGCTTGCGCTTCGGGCTCAGAGTGCAGTTGAGAGGCCTGTTCCCCACCTGCACGGCTCAAGAGCCGTGGCACACCAGGCGGGCAGGAGGCCCGCCCCCCCGCCGGCGGGGCGATGGTGCCACATGCTGGTGGGCGGCACAGGGACTCGGTGATGAGGACATACAGGCGTGTGCGGGCAAAGCGGGCACTGCGGTCGCCACGGAGGGCAAGGCGCTGCTCCAGGTCGTAGGCGCGATAGCGAAGTGATTCGACGGCGGCCGAAAGGACCGGGTCAACGGTCTTGGCATACTCTTCGATCGTCCGCAGGGCCTCGGGCAGACGCTTGGCCGCGGCGGTAAACACGTCGGCGGCATCGGAGCGGCGCCGCTCGCTTTCAGTGGAGATGGCCGTGCCCACGTCCCCGGGCGTGTCGCGGCCGACCAGCAGGGCTTCGGCCGGCAGGCGGCGGAGGCATTGGGCGAGGTCGTGCCGGAGACGCTTGATCACTTCACACCCGGCCGGGTCGTCCAAGACGAAGCGGGCATAGTCTTCCATAACGCGCAGGGCTTCGCGGGCACGATTGAAGTTGGCGTCGAGGATGCGGAAAACGGGAGAGTTCATATCGTGTTCGAAGCCGGTGGACGCAAATGTCAGTTGTTAGTTGTCAGTTGTCAGTAGTTGGGTTTTTGGTCCTTTGGTCAGTTGCACTGACTGATCGGACCGATCGGACAGATCCGACCGATCAGACGGATCGGACTCTTCCGGCAGCTCCCACCCTTGCCCCCATTCCAAGCTGACAAGAAGACAACTGCCCCAACAACTGACAACGAACCACTGACAACTGACAAAAACTCACAACTCACTCAACAAATGCCCCAACTTCTCCTTCTTCGTCCTCAGGTACGCCCGATTCATCTCGTTGGGCGGGACGCAGATGGGGACCTGTTCCGTGATCTGCAGACCGTAGACCTCGAGGCGGCTGACTTTCTTGGGATTGTTGGTCAGGATGCGCAGCTTGCGCAGACCGAGGTCGCGGATGATCTGGGCCCCGACGCCGTAGTCGCGTTTGTCGGCGGGGAAGCCCAGGCGTTCGTTGGCCTCCACCGTGTCGTAACCCTGGTCCTGGAGCCGGTAGGCCTTGAGCTTGTTGTGCAGGCCGATGCCGCGACCCTCTTGGCGGAGGTAGATCAACGCCCCTTTGCCCTCGGCCTGGATCATGCACAAAGCGTCGTGGAGCTGGTCGCCACAGTCGCAGCGCAGCGAGCCCAGGATATCGCCGGTCAGGCACTCGGAGTGGACGCGGACCAGCACCGGCTCGTCGTGCATGATGGGCTGGCCGTCGGCCTTGCGTTCGCCCACGCCACCGCAACACAGCGCCAGGTGCAGCTCGGGATCCACCAGCGAACGGTAGGCGTACAGCATGAACGTGCCATAGCGGGTGGGAAGCTGGATGCTCTCGACCCGCTGAATCAACGTCTCGCGCTGCTGGCGATACTCGATGAGATCGGCCACCGTGCACATCTTGAGACCGTGCCGCTGACAGAACTTCACCAGGTCGGGCACCCGGGCCATGGTGCCGTCGTCGTTCATGATTTCGATCAGGGCCCCCACCGGACGAAGGCCGGCCAGGCGAAGCAGGTCCACCGTACCCTCGGTCTGGCCGCTACGGACCAGCACCCCGCCGTCGCGGGCCATCAGGGGGTTAATGTGGCCTGGGCGGTTGAAATCGTCGGCTTCGGCGTCCGGGTCGGCCAGGCGGCGGATGGTGGCGGCACGGTCGGCCGCGGAAACGCCTGTGGTCACGCCGAACTTGGGTGCCGCATCGATGGTCACCGTGAAGGCTGTGCCCAGGGTGGCGGTGTTCTCCGGGGCCTGGGGCTGAAGATCCAGCCGGTGACACAGGTCGCGCGGCAGGGCCACGCAAAGGACGCCGCGCGCATAGGTGAGCATAAAGTTGACCATGGCCGGCGTGATCAGCTCGGCCGCACAGACAAGGTCACCTTCGTTCTCACGATGCTCATCATCGACGAGGACGACAAACCGGCCGGCACTCAGTTCGGATAGCGCTTCAGGGATGGTACAGAAGGGTCTAGCCATGCGAATCCTTAAAGGTCAGTGGCACGCGTAACAGTCGTGTATGCTCCATTGTAAGCGGTTCAGACACGCGGCGCAAGGAGAGGGGCAGAGGGGTTTACCCCATGCCCTGGAACAACGAGGCCGCCAAACAAGGTCGGCGTTACTCCGGCTGCGTGGCGGGCGCGGTGGACAGCGGCTTGACCGCCGGTGGTTTCACCAGGATGGGAACGGCCTCCTCCAGAACGTAGACCTCGGCATCCGTATCTTCTTGTGGGAAAAGATCTTTTCGCACCTTGGCGAGGATCTCGTCGAGGATCTCGGCATCGGCCGGACGGGTTCCGGCAGCCAGCGTTTTCCGCCACTCCTGCCCGACCTGTAACTGGACCACCCCAATCAACCGTGCCCGGGCGCGTTGACGGCTCGTCCGCTCGCGGGGGAACCAGTCATCCACTCGGGCCCGCATCTGGGTGGTAAGGGCCAGGGCCGCCGAGGGCTGACCCTGGAGCAACAGCATCCGGCAGCGCAAGACTCGGCTCAGAAAGTCGTAGCGGGTGTCGGGCTTGAGCAAAGCTTCGGGAAGGACTTTCATGGCTCGCTCGGCCCGGGCGGCCTGCATCCAAGCCATTGCCTGCCATAGAATTGCGGCTGATCCGACCTGAGGGTTGTCGGATTCGCGGGCCTCGGACAGCGCGCTGGCGGCTTCGGCCCAGACTTCCCGACGATCGTCGGCCTCGGTCGAAGCCCCCGCCGCCGCAAAGACCTCCGCAAAACCCTTCAGCGTGTTCACGTCAGCAGAGAGTCGTCTCCGGCGAGCCTTTTCGCTGCTCGAATCGGCGTCGCCCTCTTTCAGCAGCCGTTCGGCCGTGGAGAGGTGCGTGCGGGCGTCGGCCGCGGATTCGGCCAGGATGCGGCGATCCTCGGAGCGATCCAGCCCGAGGACCCAGCGAGTGGCCGGGCGCGCCGTTGGAACGGCCAGCAGCCAGTTGGCCAGAGCGGCGTGAGCCGTGGCCTGATCGAGCGGTTCACGGGCAGCTTCAAGGACATTTTCGAGGTCACGGCGAGCGGCCTGTTGCTCCTCAGAAACATTGGGGCCGGCCAGGAGCTTGTGCAGATCGATGGCCGGTTGAGCGGTTGCAGCGGGGGCCGTGTTCTGAGCATTCGCCGGAAGACTCACGAAGCCGGCCACAAACAGAAAGAGGGCCGGAGCGGTGTTGATGGAAAGGTATGGCTTCATGTCGGTATCGTAGCTCCCGCGTGTTCTGTCGAGTGTTTTCGCGAGCCGACCGGCGGTTTTCAACCACTGCTGACGCGACAGTGGCACCTGCCGGACTTCGCCCCGGCAGCACGGCAGTAGCGCACCGGGCCGCCTCCTGTCGGCGGATGCAGCCCAGGCCGGGGCGTTCGGCCGCTCAAGATAGTAAGCTACCACAACAATCCACGGTATTCTATTTGACGCCTCTGCAGGGTGGAAATACACTGCGAACCACACAAAGTGGTCGTATTCGCATTGCACCTGAGGTGATCTGGGGCTGCCCGCCGAGGGCAACAAGGGCCACGGACGGCATGAGCACCGATCTCAACATAACCCAGCCTGCCCGGTCGCTGGAACGGCAATCGTGGCTGCGCCGGCTCGGAAGGTCTCACGCCTTCACGATTACCCTGTCGGTTCTCCTGCACGGGGTGGTCTTTCTGGGCTTCTACCAGATGACGTTTCGTAAAACACAGCAGCCGCACAAGGTCATCATCCCGGAAGCCCGGCTTGTGCCCCGCAGCGGCGCGAACGCGGTTGAACCGGCCCAGATGCCACGGCTCAGCCCACGGCCGGCGCCGGCACGGGACCAGAAGCCGGCCGAGCCACCCAAGACCGTACCCCTGTCGGAAATGCCGCTGGTAGCGGTGAACCTGGCGAGCGGGTCGGATGCGGTCGTACCGGAGATGCCCTCGAATCGTCGAAGCGAGACGGCCCAGTCCCTGCTGGGACCAACCTACGCCAGCGGCCACACAGCCCCTCTGGGGCCGTCCACCAGTTTCTTCGGCGTGGCGGGCAACGCTTACAAAGTCGTCTACATGATCGACGTGAGCAACTCGCTGATGATGACGCTCGACCGGCAAATCGCAGCCGAGATGAAGCGCGCCATCCGCGACCTGACCGCATCCCAGCAGTTCCACATCATCCTGGCGACCCCGCTCAACGTGATCGAGTTCGGCCCTAAGCGACTGGTCTACGCCACGGGGGCCAACAAGCGTGCGGCCATGGAGTTCATCGAGGCGAACATTCGCCCGACGCAGGATCGCGGCATTCACGCGCCCGTGGAGGGCCTCCGACGAGCTTTCGATCTCCGGCCGGAGTTGGTGTACTTCCTCTCCGACGGGGACTTCTTTTTAGAGGCCGAGCGGGAAGCCCTGAAAAAGCTGGTTGCGGAGAAAAGCCCTAACGGCGAGATCAAGCTGACCACGCTGGGTTTCGGCAGCGGGGACAAGGGGCTGCTGGAGCAGCTTGCCCGGCAGACCGGCGGGAACTTCCGCTATACGGATTACCAGTGAGGCGAAATCGAAGTGACAGGCGGCGTTGCGATCAAGACAGGTGGATGGGCGGTGGGGACGGTGATAGCGCTGTGCGCGCTGGCCGGCGGCGTCGCCCGTGCAGACGTGGTGTCGGCCGAAGGTCGGCCCATCGCCGTGAACGTGCACATCACCGGGCTTCGCAACGGACAACTGTTTTACCGCCTCGCCAACGGGCAGGAGATCAGCCGGGGCATCGAGCAGATCCGCTATCTGCAGATCAGCGGCTGGGAGACGTTCAACCAGGCCGAAAGACAGCAGCGTGAGGGGCAGAACAAGCTGGCAATCAGCAGCTACGAGCAATGCAGCGCGGAACTAGTCGCCGGCGAGACGGCCTCCGAAGCGTTCGACCGCAGCCTGCTCCTGCAATGTCGACTGGCGCAGTTATACGACCGGCAGGGGCAATTCGAACAGGCTGTGGCTGCTTATCTGGCGGTAATTGAGAAAATGCCGGCGGCGGTGGAGAGCTTACGGCCGGAGCGATTGCCGAAGAACGATCCGCAATCGCTGCGCAAGGCCGCCGACCTGGTGGATGCGGCCATCGCCCGCCGTGACCGGTTCGACCCGGTGGCAGTGTCGCTGGAGAAGTGGCGTGCCACGTGGCCGGCGGTGGCAGAGGAGGCGCCCCGGCCGGAGACCGCCCCACCGGCAGGAACCACCCCCGTTCCGTTGCCGCCGACCCGCGGCCGGACAAAGGTGGATTCGGCCCGCAGTGCGGCGATGGCCGAGCTTCGGCAACTGGTCGAGGCTGGCAAGTTCGAGGCGGCAAGGGACCGTCTGGCGGCCCTCAAGGATGATCCTGCCGCCTTTTCCGAGGAACGGTATTACTGGGAGGGACGGGCGCGGCTGGGAATAGCGGGAAAACAGAAGGGAACGGAGGCCCAGGTCGAACGGCGCCGGGCCGGGCTGGCCTTCATGCGCGTGGTGATCCACTGGCCTCACAGCCCGCTGGCGGCCGAGTGTCTGTTCCGGGCCGGGGAGATCTGCCGGGAGAACGGACAGCCGGAGCGGGCGGCGGCGCTGTGGACGGAACTGACGACGACCTATCCGAACGCTTCGCCCTGGGCACAGCGGGCCCGGCAGGAACTGGGACGTGCGGGCACGCCCGCGTCGCGCCCGGCGCGATAGGACCAAGGAAACGGAAATTGGACAAAGCGAGAGTACGCCAGATGCGGAGACGAGCGGGCCTGCCCTTTTCTCCTGCCCTTGGCTCCATCTCGCAATTGGGTGACACGATATGACGATAGCCTGTTCCATACTGGCGGCACAAGAACCATCGGTCTCGATTTTCAAGCATTTCGTCGTGGCCGGCGGATGGATCACGTGGTTCGTACTGATTCCGCTTTCGGTCATTTCCCTGGGGATGATGCTGCACTACCTGCTGACCATCCGCCGGGGAACGCTGGCCCCGGTGAAGCTCGGTCGGGCACTTGTCAATGCCGCACGGCAGGGCCAACGGGAAGTGGTGGCCGAGCTCACACGTGAGGACGAGAGCCTGCTGGGGGTGGGAACGTTCGCGGCGGTCAGCCAGCTTGACCGGGGCGTGGAGGCGGCCAAGGCCGCGGCGGATGAGGCCATCGAGGAGCGCGTGACCCGGCTGTTCCGGCGGATCGAGTACCTCAACGTCATCGGCAACGTCAGCCCGATGATCGGGCTGTTCGGCACGGTGGTGGGCATGATCCAGGCGTTCAACACCATTTTCGCGGCCGGCGGCGGCATGCCCCAGCCGAGCATTCTGGCCCGAGACATCGCGGTGGCACTGGTCACGACGTTCTGGGGCCTGTTGATCGCCATCCCGGCGCTGACCGCGTTCGCGATCTTTCGCAACCGGGTGGACGCGTATGCGGCGGAGTCGATCAAGCTGTGTGACGGACTGGTGGCCAAGCTGAGCGAAGGGCCTTCCGCGGAGAAGCCGCAGGACAGCCGTGTGCCGGTGGAGGCGAAATAGACAAACCTGACGGGAGTTTCCGGATGCGTGGGCCTTCACGATATCGCCGGGCAGGACAACGCGCCTTGCGGTTCAACATGACGCCGCTCATTGACTGCACGTTCCTGCTTCTGACCTTCTTCATGCTGACCAGCCATTTCGCCTCGGCGGAGAAGCTGGAAATGAGTCTGCCCCGCCCACACGAAAGCCAGGCCACCGATCGCCGGCCGCCTGAGAAGATCATCCTCAACGTATACCTGGATGAGAACGAGCAGATGGGACTGCGGCTGGGGCCGGTGGACGTTGACTCGCTGGACGAGCTGAACACCCGGCTGGCGGCCATGAGCGAGGCGGGATCACGGGTGGAAGTGGTTTTGCGGGCCGACCGGCGGCTGGCCTACCGCGACGTGCGGCGGGTGATGGAGGTGGTGGCGGCCAACAACCTGACCCGGCTGCAGGTCGCGGCGGAGCTGAGCGCGCCGGAATGAACGAATGCCGGAAGTTTGATTGCGGAACGTGGATGCCAGGGACAGCATGACAGACAGTGACGCCACATTGAAGACGAGTGAAAGCCGGTCCGTCGCCGATGGGCACCCCCGCCGACGGCGCTACGGGCGTGCGCGCGACCGGCGGTCGCCCATGTCGCTGGCGCTCAATCTCACTCCGATGATCGACATCGTGTTTAACCTGCTGTTCTTTTTCCTGGTCTGCAGCCGGTTTGGGACCCTGGAGGGAATGCTGCCGGCGGAACTGCCGGGGCACGGCGCGGCCACGCAGATCGAGGTGCCGCGCACACCCATCCGCATCCGCCTGGTTGCCGAGGAGGCCTCGCCGGGCACGTGCCGGATCACCATCGACCGCTTCCATGAATCGCCGTTGCCCATCAGCGCATTGCGCCCCGCACTGGAGAAGATCCAGCAGGAGCCCGGCTTCGACAGCGAGACACCGGTGCACCTGCTGGCGACGGACGATGTGGCCTGGGACCATGTCGTGAATGCCTACAACGCGGCCCTGGCGGCCCGCTATGAGCGGATCTTTTTCGCGGGGGGGCCATGAGTAGGGTTCAGGGTTCAGGGTTCAGGGTTCAGGCAGTGCGGCCGGGGCAAGGCCGGCGCGTTGAGGTGGCCGCGCGCCTGCACGGCATGCTGGTGCCCATTCCGCTCCAGGAGTCTCGCGCTTCGGCCCATGAGGCGGACAGGATGCCCCCCCCCCGGCAACGCCGGCCGGCTCTTCTGGGGGGCGGGCATCTTGCCCGCCTGATCCGCCGAAAAACTGGCGTACAGGAAACGGCACTAGCATTCTGCTGTTTGTTCCCGCTCATGCTCTGGCTGGAGACCGCTTGGGCGGATGCAACACCCGCCTCCCCCGCCGCGATGCAGCGGGATGTGGACGAGGCGGCTTTTCGCGAGGGGTTGCGCCAACGCGGACTCGATGACTGGCTCGACCAGCACCTGGCCGATCTGCCGCCGGTCAGCCCGGTCGATGAACAGCTTCGCCTGCGGGATAAGCTGCTGGCCGAGGCCGGGGCACGCGACACCTCCCGGCGGCTGCGCCAGCAGAAGGTGGTTGAGGCTGGCAAAATACTCTCGCAACTGTTGGCGAACCATCCCGACCACCCCGGCCGGCTGGCATGGCGGCTGGAGCTGGCCCGCGACAAGCTGGAACGCGAGGATCCGGCCGCGTTCGAGGCGGTGCTGCTGTATGAGCTTTCCGGGCGGGACCGGGCCAAGGTGGCGAGGCTTAGCGGAGAGGCAATCGCGGTTTTGCAGACTCTGCGCGAGGAAGTGGCCGGCGCGTGGCAGGCGTTCGAGGCCCTGGACGAGCGGAGCATGGCCCGGGCGGCGGAATCAGGGGCCACGCGGGCGCTGGAGTACATCGACGGCCAGTCAGTGTTCCTGCTGACGTGGGCCAACTTCTACCAGGCCATCAGCGCGGATTTAACCCCGGCCCAACGCAACGAACGGCTCACGGAACTGCCGGCCACCATCACCGAGCGCCATGGCTGGACCGCGCCGTCGCCGGGGCGCGAGGTGCAGCGGTGCGGAGCGCTGGCCATGTCCGCGGTGGCGTTGCGGCTGACCGGACGATTCGTGGAAGCCGATCGGGCCGCGCGCGAAATCGCCGAAGCGGTGGCCAGCATTCGGAATCCGGGCATCCGGGAAGGCATGCGGCGGATCGTGCTGCTGGCGGTGCTGGAGCAGGTGCGTGGACCGCGCGATGCGGGCAAGCTGGATGATGCCCGGGCGATTCTGGCGGAGGCCCGGGCGTGGGCGGATAGGACCCAGCCGGACGACTTGCAGACGCAGTTGGCCCTGGCCCTGGCCGAGCGCAGCCTGCTGGCCCGGCTGGCGAAAGCCGGAGCGGCGACCAAGGCGCCGGCCGTAGCGGGCGACCTGTTGGCATCGCCGGAGGCCCTTCTGCCGCTGCAGCGTGTGGCGGCAAGTTCACCGGCCGCCAGGGACATGGTTTATGAAGCCCTGGCCGGCGCGATGGACCGGGCGGCGCTGGGCGGCGAGCTTCCGCCTTTTGCACTGCAACTGGTGGCCGGGGCCTGCATCGCGGATGCGGTGACGGCGACAGAATCAGCAGGTACGCAGCCGGCCGGCGGTAGCCGGGAGACGGGCATCGCGGTCGCGCTGAACGCCGCGCTGGTCAGGGCGCCGGCGCCGCTGTCGGCGGAGACGCGCGGAGAGCTCTTATTCCTGCTGGCGCGGGCCCACTATCTGAGCGGCGCGCCGCTGGAGACGGTGCGTGTTTTGTGCGATCTGGTCGAGCAACATCCGCGCCATGATCGGGCCGAGCAGGCCGCCCGGCAGGCGACGGCAGTGGCCCAGGAAGCGATGCGCGCCTCGAAAGGACCGGATTTGACTGCATCGCGTGCGGCGTTCGTACGCGCCGTGCGCGTGTTGCGGCAGCACCAGCCACAGTCACGAGAGGCTCGGGAGTTGCAGTTCTTCCTCGCGGCAGCCCTGGATGAGAGCGGACAGTACGAAGAGGCGGCAGAGGAATATGCGGCCGTGGCGGCGGACGATCCGCACGCGTTGCGGGCGGCGTGGGCTCAGGCCCGGTGTCTGCGGGATGCGCTGAATGCCTCCATCACCAGCCGGCCGGCGGATGAGGCCGCCGGGGAGTTGATCGGCCGGGCCTTGACGGCCGCGCGGTCGGCGGCGAAACTGGCGGTAAAGGCGACGGCCGGGGATGCGTGCCTGGCCGCGGATATCACCCTGATCCTGGCCGGGCTGCTGAATCACCCCTCTGTCAGCCAGCATGAAGAGGCAGTGACGGCGCTGGACCGCTTCGAGGAGCGTTACGCGGGCTGCCCCGCGGCGATTGCGCCGGCGCTTCGAGAGCGGGTGTCAGCCTTACGACAACTTAAGCGCATGGGCGAGGCCCGGGCGGCGATGGAGCAGTACCTGGCGGCGGATCCTCAGAATGCGGGGCCGCTGATGGCCCGGCTGCTGGACGCGATGCGCGACGAGATCCAGCGGGCGGCGGACCGGGGGGATACGCAGGCCATGCAGTCCACGGCGGACGAGGCGGCCAAGCTGGCCGAACGGCTGCTCGCCTGGGCGAGAAGCCACCCGGAGCGAATGAGTCCCGCGGAGACGCTGACCGTAATGGTGTGGCGGGCGTGGGCATTGCTGGAAGCGGGTCAAGCCTCCGAGGCCCTGCGGCTCTACGACCAGGCGGCACAGCGGCTGGCAGAGCTCAAGAATGTTCCGGACGCCCCTGTCGGAGGGCTGCAAACGGAGGTCAGGCTTGGCAAGGCGGAGTGTCTCCTGGCGGCAAACAAGCCGGCCGAAGCGCTGCCGGCGTTCAACGAGATGCTCTCACAGGTTCCGGAGCATTCGCCGAACTGGTGGCGGGCATACGTGGGGACGCTGGAGTGCCACACCCGATTGAAAAGCGATCCCGATCAGATCCGCCGATCCATCCAGCAGCAGCGGAGGCTTTTCCCGGATTTGGGAGGGCCGAGGTGGAAGCGGGAACTGGAGCGGATGGAGAAAGTGAATCACTAGTCAGTGGTCAGCGGTTCGTTGTCAGTTGTTGGGTTCCTGGTCCTTTGGTCAGTTGTGGAAACCCTTCCCCGCACGGCTGCCTGCTCAACGCGCGTGGTGATCTCCAACAACTGACAAGAGGACTACTGACCCAACAACTGACAACTGACAACGAACAACTGACTCCTCAGGCCCTTGCCGTCACGGCACGATCCTGCAACTTCTTGAGCTGCTCCAGATGACGTTGGTGACGCTGCAGAATGCGGTTGACGATTTCAATGGCGGCGTCGGCGAGGGGCTGCCGGCCAGCCTCCTGGTAGACCTTGATCAGCGTCTCGACGCTGTGCACGACCCGTGGCAGCAGGGTCTGCAGATCGAGGTAGTTCAGGTGGCCGGTGTGCGGATCAGGCCCAACCGGATAGAGCGTGCCATGGTAGCGGTCCAGGGCTTCGACCAGCCAAGCGAGATGCTCACGTTCTTCCTCGACCATCTGCCGCAGGACGGCCACATCCGCGGCGGTGGCCCAGGAAACGAACACGCCGGTCTTGGCCAGCCACGGGAGCAGGCTGCGGCATTCGGCGGCGTAAAGTTGATTGAGGATGTCGATGGTTCGCGATTGTTGCTGGTTCATGATGATGTCTCGTTCGCCCCGCCTGTCGTCCCCTTTGCGGGCACGGATCAACGTGGGCGTTTCGCGTTCCCGGGGCTGACGCCCCTGCTGATTGATTTCCTCCCCTGTGGCGCTTTGTCAGGCCACCGCCCCGCCCTTACGAGCCTCACGCCGTCCCTTACGGGGCGGCAGTCATAATAAGGGTCACTCGAAACCACGGGTTCCGTTTCGCTTCACCCGTGGCTGCTATCTCGTCGCCCCTTCAGGGCGGAAGACCGACGTTCCCGGCGAAGATTGGACGTTGCAGTCCGCGCCCGATCAATCGCGACGCCGATCGCGACCAACTCCCCGCGCAATCACTTACTCTCATTCACCGGGGCCATCACCACTGGCTCGGCCGATGGTTCAACCGTTGCGGTGGCCGGGGCCGTGGGTTGCGTAACCAGCAGGTTGGACGCATAGTACGTCGAGTAATTCCCGAGCTTGTCAATCAGCAGCGTCCCCAGCAGCAGTAACGCCACCGCACACACATTCACCAGCACCACGCCTCCGAGCGGAGCGGGGACGGCGGATTGCCGCTCGTCCTCGCACAGGTACATCTGGCGAATCACCCGCACATAGTAATACAAGCTGATGGCCGTATTGATGACGGCCACAATCACCAGACCCCACAACCAAGGCTGGGCGGCGATGGCGGCCTTGCCCAGTGCCAGCAACAACCACCATTTAGCAGCAAAGCCCCCCAGCGGCGGCAGACCGATCAGCGAAAACAGGCACACGGCCATGGGCAAGGCCAGCGCCGGCGCCCGCCGGCCCAGGCCGGTGAAGGCCGAGATGTGATCGGTACCCGTACGCCAGGAGACCAGGGCGGTCACGCCGAACGCCCCGAGATTCATGACGAAATAGACCATCAGGTAGGCGATCACCGCGGCCAGGCCGATGCTCATGAACTGGCCCTGGCCGGCCTGGGTGAAGATTGCCGCGGCCATCATCATGTAGCCGGCATGGGCAATGGATGAGTAGGCGAGCATGCGTTTGACCGAATCCTGCCGCAGAGCCGCCAGGTTGCCCACCGTGCAGGTGACGGCCGCCACCAGCCCGATGCCCCAGGCGAAGGGCGTCAGCCAGGCCGCCCCGCCGACGGCCGTGCTGAGGGCATAGACAATCCGCAGCAGCAGGCCCAGGCCGGCCGCCTTGCTCGCGACGCTCAGCCAGGTGGTCACCTCGATGGGCGCGCCCTCAAACACGTCGGGGCACCAGAAGTGGAACGGTACGGCCGAGATCTTGAAGGCAATGCCCACGCAGAGGGCAAAGAAGCCGATGGCCGGCACCCAGCCCAACGAAACCGACTGGCCCGCCAGCTTCCCGGCAATGCCGGCGATGTCGAGCGTACCGAACGCGCCGTAGATCAGCGACAGGCCGTAGACCATGATCGACGAGGTGGCCGCCCCGAAAAGCACGTACTTGAGCGAGGCCTCCGCGCCCGGCCGGGAGCGTTTGTCGCTGCCCACAAGGGCGTAGCTGGGCAACGAGGCCATCTCGATGGCAATGACCATGACCAACAGGTTGAGCGTGCCGACCATCAGGGCCATGCCCAGAGCGCTGGACAACAGGAGCACAAAGAATTCCGGTCCGGCCGAGCCGCCGTGCACACCCGCAGCCCCCCGGCCGTTGGCCGGCCGGAGCAGCCACAACCCGATAATCAGAGCCAGGAACGCCGACAGAAACAGCTTGAAGAAGACGGAGAAGTTGTCGGCCACCAACATGGTCGCCTGTGGGTCGGGCGACAGGCCAGCATAGCCGCGTTCCACGACCTGACCGGCCACCGCCCGCCAAGTGAGCAGGAAGGTGGCCAGTGCGCCGATGAGCGAGATGAACGCCGCCGTCCGGCCGCTGCGTCCCAGGACGAGCGGCACCACCAGCACGGCCACGATGGTGGCGATCAGGGCCAGTTCGGGCGCGAACATCCGCAGGTCAAGGCCAGCGGGGATCCAGGGTGTTAACGAAAGTAACATCATCTATGTTCCATCAACTGCAAAGAGCATAGGTGCGAAGGTGAGAAGGTGGGAAAGTGCAAAAGTGGGAAAGTGCGAAAGTGAGAAGGGAGAGTGGGAAGAACACTCCTGCGCCTTCTCCTGATCGCCCGTTCACCGCTTTTGCAGGCACCCGCCTACTCCTGTTGAGGGGAGGCGTTACTCTGAGCCTCACCCGTGTTTTCCTTCCCTACATACACACACCGGCCGTCCTCCAGCCGGCGAATTCCGTGATCGGCCAGAAAGTCATCCCATGAGGCCCATGCCCGGTCCACCTCCCGGGTGAACCGCATACCGGGGATCCTGTTGGCCGTCTCGATCAGATGCTTGATGTAACCGGCCAGAAGCCTGGAAACCTCCTCGCATTTTGCCTGGAGCCACTCGAATGCCGCTTTGTCGAGCAAGCCCACGTCGTGAGCGTTGATGACCTGGCTTCGGAGCTCACCGGCCGATCCTTTAGCGTAGAAGCAAAACTCGATGTTCTGTACGCGCGAGCCTCGCTCATAGCCTTCGGCGATGTTACTGGTGATGCTCACCGCGGCACGGGTCATCTGGTCAATCAACCCGGGATCGCTCTTGAGCGCCTGCGTTCGGGTTGCCCTGTAGACGCCTTTAACCAGTTCCCGCCCAGCCTGCCAGACACGCAAGTCTTCGAACCGCTGGACGGCAGATCTGGAGCGTCTCGGGCCGGACCACGACCGCTGCCGCTCATTCATCGCCGTGCTCCTTTTTATGCCTTAAACCATACCCCCCTCTTTACTTTCTCACCTTCTCACATTCACACTTTCACACATTCTCACTTTCGCACTCGGGCCGTCTTATCCACCTGTGATCATCGCAGCGAACTTCGGGCCGTTTTCGGCCACGATCCTCGTGATCTGCTCCAGCGTGCCGTTCATGAAGTTGAACGCCGTCTGCTGAGGCAGGATGCCCAGGGCGATGGCCAGGACCGCGAAGGGGGTGAGGATAAAGACCTCGCGGGCCGTGGCCTCGGGGAAGTTGGCGTACTCTTCCCGGCGCGGCCCCAGGTAAACCCGCTGGATCATCCACAGGATATAGGCGGCGCTCAGAATCACGCCGAAGGCCGCGGCGACGGCCACGGGCTTGGCCCAGGTGAACGGCGCGGAGAACGTCGCCAGCAGCACCCAAATCTCACCGATAAACCCGCACAGGCCCGGCAGGCCCAGCGAGGCGAAGAAGCCCAGCGTGGCCAGCGAGCCATAGATGGGCATGGAGAGCCACAGGCCGCCGAAGCGGTTGATCTCGCGATGATGGGCGCGGTCGTAAATCACGCCGACCAGGAAAAAGCACATGGGGCTGGAAATCCCGTGGGCGATCACCTGGAACATAGCGCCCTGGAAACCGGCCGGCGTCATGATGGCCATGCCCAACAGTACGTAACCCATATGGCTGATGGAGCTGTAGGCCACCAGCCGCTTAAAGTCGGTCTGGGCCATGGCGCACAGGGCCCCATAGATGATGTTGACCACGCCCAGCAGGGCCAGGGCATAGGCCGCCCAGACGGCCGCGCCCGGCAGAATCGGGTAGCTGATGCGGAACAGGCCGTAGGCGCCCATCTTCAGCAGGATGCCCGCCAGGATCATCGAGATCGGCGTAGGGGCCTCCACGTGGGCGTCAGGCAACCACGTGTGGAACGGGAACACCGGCACCTTCACCGCGAAAGCGATGTAGAGGAACACGAACATCACCGGGGCGAACTTCAGGCCCCACAGGAAGGTGGCCGAGCTGAAAGCGGACTGAATGGCCGGATCCTTGGCCATCTTGATCAGGTCGAAGGTACGATGGCCTTCAGGAGCGTAGAAGTAGAACGCCACCAGCGCCACCAGCATGAGCACCGAGCCGGCCAGTGTGTAGATGAAGAACTTGATGGCAGCGTATTCCTTGCGCGGACCGCCCCAGACGCCGATGAGGAAGTACATCGGCAGGAGCATGACCTCCCAGAAGACGTAGAAGAGGAAGAAATCCAGCGCGGTAAACACGCCGAGCATGCCGGTTTCCAGCAGCAAAAAGAGGGCGAAGTAGCCCTTGATGCCGCGGTTGTTCTTCCACTCCTCGATGTTCCAGCTCGCCAGGCAGGCCAGGAAGGTGACCAGCGTGGTGAGGATGACCAGCGGGAAACTCAGGCCGTCCATGCCGACGAAGTACTGGATGGCCGTATCCTTGCTGACCCAGATCCAGGGCACCTGCGACACGTACTTGAGGCCATCGCCGTAGGCGGGTCCAAAAATATCGCCCTGCCACCAGGCGAAATCCTGGAACATCGTCAGCGACAGGAGCAGCGTCACGCCCGTCGTGGCCACGGCCACCATCTTGACCAGTTGCCTGGTAGGCATGACAAGGCACAGTAACGCGCCCAGGGGCGGAAGGAAGATCACGTAATTCAGTAGGTTACTCACGCCAGTTCCTCGTCAGAAAATAGCGATCAGTGTTCAGCTCTCAGCAGTCAGCGATCAGCAATCAGCGTTCAGCTTTCAGCTTGTGTGCCACTGCTCTTGAGCAGTGGAGTGTTACCCAATCAGCTTTGTTACCTTCCCAGCCACTGCTGACCCAGCAGTGGCACACATTCACGATGCCCAGGCGCGGACGACCACCAGCAACACCACCCCCGCCCCGCAGAGGGCGAAAAGGATGTAATTGCGGATCCGGCCATCCTGGGGCGTGCGGACCACGCCGCCCAACTCAAGGGCCAATTTGCCCACGCCATTCACCGCGCCATCCACGCCGCGGGCGTCCAGCACGTTACCGGCGAAACGGGACAGCCGTTCGGTCACCGCGGCGGACAGGTTCACGATCCCGTCCACGATGTACTTGTCAAAAGCGTACAGGAGGCGCTTGATCACCAGCACGCCGCCGACGAACGCGGCCCCGTACAACTCGTCAAAGTAGAATTTGCGAACCAGCAGCGTGTGGACCGGCTGGAAGGTTCGCGCCAGCCTCTCCGCCAGGCCAAGGCCGTTCCAGTAGATGGCAATAGCCACCAGGAAGCCGACCACAAACGCCCCACCGACGATCATCGAGAGGTATTTGTGGGTGTCATGATCGATGGCCAGGCCGGCCTCGGCGTGATGGCCGCCGTCGTAGGAGGCCACCAGGGCCTGCTGCAACCCAATCTCGCTCACCGCTTCGGCCACCATGGGGCGGAAGAGGAAATAACTCGAGAACAGCGTGCCCACAGCCAGCACAATCAGCGGCACATACATGAGCTTGCTTTCGTGGGCATGGTGGTACACATGCTCGTCGCGCGGCTTGCCCATAAAGGTCAGCCACCAGGCCCGCATCATGTAGAACGGGGTCACGTAGGCGATGACCACCGGGACCAGGAACAGCAGCCAATGGCCCGGCCGGTGCGCGGGCCAAGCCGGGGTGACCTTATGGCCCTCGCCATGCTCACCGGCGGCGGCCTCGTGACCGTGGCCGGCCGGCGTGTCGCTGGCGGTCACTGCACCGTGGCCGGCGCCTTGAGCCTGGGCCCAGGGGCCGGGCATAGCCGCGGCGGCATGCTCCATTTCGTGAGCGGCGTCCACCTCGCCCTGGCCGTAGGCCCGGTGCCAGCCGACGGCCAGGATTTCATCCTTGCTGAAGAAGCCGCCCAGGCCGATCTGCGTCATGGGGATGCCCGCGCCGGCGATGGCCAGCACGCCGATGAAAAACGTCCAGCAGGTCACCGGCATCTTGTGCCGCAACCCGCCCATCTTGCGCATGTCCTGCTCGTGGTGGCAGCCTTCGATGACCTGGCCGGAGCCGAGGAACATCAGGGCCTTGAAAAACGCGTGGGTCAGGAGGTGGAACAGCGCGCCGATCCAGGCTCCAAGCCCCATGCCCAGGATCATGTAGCCAAGTTGGGAAATCGTGGAGTAGGCCAGCACCCGCTTGATATCCGTCTGGACGATGGCGATCAGGGCGGCCAGCGCCAGCGTGATGCAGCCGATGATGGCGATGAAGGTCTGGGCCTCGGGCGTGAGCAACACGAAGATCCGGGCCACCAGGTACACGCCGGCCGCGACCATGGTAGCGGCGTGGATGAGGGCGCTCACCGGGGTGGGGCCTTCCATCGCGTCCGGGAGCCACACGTGCAGGGGGAACTGGGCGCTCTTACCGATCGCCCCGCAGAACAGCAGCATGCCCATCCAAGTGGCGAGGCTCAGGCCCAGGAACGAGTGGGCGAACAGCGTGCCGTTTTCGGCATACTGGACGCGGAGGGCCTTGGCCGCCCCGTCCAGCGTCAGGTCGCCCAGGAACAGCACGACCATGCCCAGGCCGATGATAAACCCGAAATCGCCTACGCGGTTGGTGATAAAGGCCTTCATGGCCGCGTTGGACGCGCTCTTCTTGTCGAAGTAGTAGCCGATCAGCAGATACGAGCACAGGCCCACCAGCTCCCAGAAGATGAACAGGAACAGCAGGCTGCTGGCGATCACCAGCCCCAGCATGCTGAAGCAGAACAGCCCCAGGTAGGCGAAGAAGCGGTGGTACTTACTCTCGCCGTCCACCTCGTCGCTGTGGCCGGCCATGTAACCGATGGAGAAGACGTGGATCCAGGTGGCGATGAAGGTGACCATGAAGAACATGATCACCGTGAGGCTGTCGAGATTGACGCCGACTTTGAGCGGGATGGTTCCCAGGTTGGCCCAGGTGAAGACGTGCGGCTCGGGTCGGACGCCCGCGAAATGCCACTGGTAGAGCACGATCGTGGCCAGCACGCAGCTTGTCGCGATGGCGGCGGTTGCCACCCAGCCGGAAGCGGGCTTGCCCAGGCGCGCGCCGAACAGGGCCAGCAGGAGGAAGCTCACCAGCGGGACCGCCACACCCGCCACCAGCATGATTTCAAGACTGGACATTACGTTCACCACACACGGTTGATTTCACCAGGCAGACACGCGAGCACGAAGAGTTTTCAGTTTTCAGTTTTCAGTTCTCAGTTTTCAGTTCTCTCGCCGCGCCTTTGTGACTTCATGGTGAAAAAACGGTTCACCCGTTCAAACTATCTCCTCGATCCACGTCGATGGTCGCGAGGTTGTTGTAATAGTTCACGAAGATTGCGATGGCGATCGCTGCCTCGGCCGCCGCCAACACGATTACGAACAGGGCCACGATCTGGCCGTCCAGCAGGCCCGTCTTGTATCGCGAGAACGCCACCAGGTTGAGGCTGGCCGCGTTCAGAATCAGCTCAACGCCGATGAGGATCCCCACCGCGTTGCGCTTGATGGTCATGACATACAGGCCGCAGCAGAACATGAACGCGGCCAGAATGAGGTAATGAGTCAATCCAATGGTCAGCATGGTTATTCGCCTCTCTCCGGCCGGGCCAGGTAGGCCGCTCCGATCATCACCGCCAGCAGCAGGACGCTGGCCAGTTCAAAGGGCACCAGATAGGTGGTCAGCAGCGACCAGCCGATGTGGGCCACCTCGAAGCCGTCCGGGTTGGGCGTCAGCCGGCCCCAGTCCGCCCCCCACATCGCGACGGCCAGCCCGGCGAACAGGAGCCCGCACACCGCTCCGCCGGCCAGCAGCTCCACCGGCCGGGGGTTGAATTTCACCCACGGCGACTTGCTGGTCAGCATCACGCCGAAGATGATCACGATGAGCGTTCCGCCCACGTATACAATCAACTGGATGGCGCCCAGGAAGTTGGCCGCCATAAGGAAATAGAGAATCGCCACCGCGCCCAGCGTGCCGAACAGGCAGGTGGCCATGCGAACGATGTTCGTCGAGAGCACGCAGCCCAGCGCGGTCAGCGCCACCGTGCCCCCCACGATGTAGAACAGCACCGCCTCCCAAACCGAGGCGGCCTGCGCAGGCGGGTTGGCGGCCGTTTCCGTCGCCGTGGCGCCTCCATCCGCCTGGGCCAGAGCGAGTCCCGGCGCCGCCAGGACCAGCACGGCCGCACAGAGCATCGCGCCCAGCGTCAGCCGGAACGCCGGCACCGGCCCCTGCCGGGAGTCTTCCATCCGAAATCCGCAATCCGACATCCGCAATCTCACCTCAAGCTCCCGGCAAAGCCTCGATTGACATGTTACCCACCAGCCGTCGCCGATGCCTGTATCCATACGCCGCGATGGCGAAGAAGCCCGCCACGAAGAACGCGCCGATCAGCGTCAACACCGCGTTGGTAATCTGTGCCACCAGCGTTCCCGGCTTCACCAGCAGCCCCCAGAAGCTGGCCCCCAGCAGCAGGACCATGGTCACCGGCAGCAGCACCTGCACGCACGCGTACATGACCTGGTCCAGCCGGATGCGCGGCAGCGTCCAGCGCAGCCACATCTGCACCCAGACCAGGAACCCCGCCTTGGCCACAAACCACAGCGGCCCGCTGAACAGGATGCCGCCCAGGGCCTTCTGCCACAGGGTCCACTGCGACCAGTCAGCCCCCCACCAGGCCTGGGCCCACGAGAAGGGCAGCGGCGAGTGCCACGCGCCCAGGAAGAGGATCGTGGCCAGTCCACTGACCACGAACATGGCCGCATACTCGGCGAAGAAGAACAAACACCAGCGGAAACCCGAATACTCCGTCAGGAAGCCCGCGACCAGCTCGCTCTCCGCCTCGGGCAGGTCAAACGGGGCCCGTTTGCAGTTGGCCAGGGAGGAGATGTAGTAGACGACCGCGGCGGCAAATACGAAGGGGTTGGAGAACACCAGCCAGGTATGGAACCCGCCGGACTGAAGCTCGCCGATGTCGGTCAGCCGCAGGGTTCCCGCGATCATCACCGGCACCAGCAGAGCCAGGCCCATGGGTATCTCGTAGGAGACCATCTGGCATGCCTCGCGCATCCCGCCGTAGACGCTCCACTTGTTGTTGGAGGCCCAGCCGGCCAGGATCACCCCCACCACTTCGATGCCCAACATGGCCAGAATGAAGATGAGCCCCACATCCAGGTTGCGGAAGATCCAGTAGGTCCCGAAAGGCAGGGTAATAAACGCGGCCAGGGCGGGCACGAAGGCCAGGTACGGGGCCAGCCGGAACAGGGGTTTGTCGGCCCCGTCCATGATGATGTCTTCTTTCTGGATCAGCTTGAGGCCGTCGGCCATCGACTGGGCCCAGCCGTGCCAGCCGCCCACCCGCATGGGGCCCAGGCGGCTCTGCATGTCGGCGGAGACTTTGCGCTCGCCCCAGATCGCGACCATGGCCACGAGCGACACGAACCCGACCACGCCGACGACCCCGATGATGTCCCGGACGAGTTGGAACTGCAACGGCCACAACAGCACCGCGGGCACGCCCCACCACCCGCCGCGGGTGGCCGGACCGCCGGTCAGATACCCCTGGATCTCCCCCACCGTCAGCGGGCCGCCGAACCAGGTGAACACCTGCCGGGCCGATTCGCTTTGCGCAGCCTCGATACCGTCCACGTACTGGTACAGCAGGGCAATCACCCAGATAGCCACCACCAGCCCGACCACGCCGCCCAGGAAGATCGGCAGGGCCAACCGCTTAAGCAGCCCTCCGACGACCGCATGGTGGCGGATGACCATGGCCGTGCCGAACATGCCCGCGCCCGTCAGCAGCGGTCCGATCACCACCAGCAGCAGCACGAGCGGCTCGCGTCCGAAGCCCAGGAGCGACAGCGCCAGCCAACCCACCCCCGCCACCGCCACGAACAGCCCGGCCAACACCAGGAACAGGCGGATCGCCCGATCCTTGTAGGCCGGATTCCAAGGGGATCTCAATGCGTCTTCTGCGGAAAACTCAGCCATAGATCTCAGCTTTCAGCGTTCAGCAATCAGCGATCAGCATTCAGCAGTCAGCAATCAGCCATCAGCGTTCAGCTTTCAGCGGTCAGCATCATGCGACCGAATCACCAATGACCAATTTCCAATGACCAATGAATGACCAGGCACGAATGACCAATGACCAGGAAGTGGTGCGGTTAGGCATTGGGGTTTGGTCATTGGGCATTGATTGATCATTGGGATTTCGTCATTGGTCATTCACGTTTACCTGTCTACCTCTCCCATCACGATATCGATGCTCCCGATGATGGCCGGGACGTCCGCCAGCAGGACTTCGCGGCATACGTGGCTGGTGATGGAGAGGTTGCAGAAACACGGCCCCCGCACCTTGACCCGGTAGGGAATGGCCGAACCATCGCCGACCACCAGGAAGCCGAGCTGGCCGCGGGCGCCCTCGCTCTCGAAGTAGACCTCGTTCGCCGGGAGCTTGAGCGTCTTGGGCAGCTTGGCCTTGACCTCGCCGGCCGGCATCTGCTCCAGGCACTGCCGGATGATCCGCACCGATTGCCGCATCTCCTGCATGCGGACGAAGTAGCGGTTCCAGCAGTCGCCGACCCGCACCTCCTTCGGGATCCCGTCCGACCCGCCGGGCAGGCCGACGGGGACCTCGAAATCAAAGCGGGAGTAAATATCGTACGGCAGGCTCTTGCGCAGGTCGAACTTCACGCCGCTGCCGCGCAGACACGGGCCGGTCAGCCCCCAGCGGATGGCATCCTCGGCGGAGATGACCCCCACGTTGGCCGCGCGCTTCACGAAAATATGGTTGTAGGTCAGGAGCTGGTTGTACTCGTCGATCTTGGGCTCGAAGTAGTCGAGAAATTCCGAGACCGTCTCGCAGAACCGCTCCGGCAGGTCCTGGGTCACGCCGCCGATGGTGATATAGCTGCAGGTGAGCCGAGCCCCGCAGGCGGCCTCGAACATGTCGAGGATCCGCTCTCGCTCGCGGAAGGCGTACAGGAACGGCGTGAAGGCGCCCAGGTCCATCCCGTAACAGCCGAACGACACCAGGTGCGAGGCGATCCGGCTCAGCTCCGCCATGATCACGCGGATGTAGCGGGCCCGCTCGGGAACCTCGATGCCGGCCAGCTTCTCGACCGCCAGGCTGAAGCCGTAGTTGTTGTTCATGGCCGCCAGGTAGTCCAGCCGGTCCGTCGTGGGGACGAACTGGAACGGCTGGAGGTTCTCGCCGATTTTCTCCGCGCAACGGTGCAGATAACCGATGTGCGGAATGGCCTCCAGCACCAGCTCGCCGTCGGTCCGCAGCACGATGCGCAACACGCCGTGCGTGCTGGGGTGCTGCGGGCCCATGTTTACCAGCATCTCCTCGGTGCGGAGATCGCAGGCCCCGCCGTCGTCCCGGTCGGACTTCTTCCAGTCGATCAGGAGGTCGGGTTGGCTTTCAAGAATCGTCTCTGCCATCGTGTGTCGCTCTTGTGAGACCCAGAATTCTCTTCTGAGATCTGAGAACTGGAGAGCTCAGATCCCAAATCGCAGATCTCAAATTTCAAATTTCAAATCCCAAATTCCAAATCCCAAATCTCAAGTCTCAGATTTCAAATCTCGAATCTCAAATGCCTAATTCAAGCCTCCAAATTGATAATCCCGAAGGCTGGAATCAGCAATCAGCGGTCAGCATTCAGCGTTCAGCTCTCAGCGGTCGGCGATCAGCACTCAGCTTTCAGTTTTCAGCGATCCGCGTTCCGCATTCCACAATTCCAATCCACACTCCCTCAATTCCAACCCACGCTTCCCCGGTTCCGATCCACACTTCGCCAATTCCAGCCCGCGTCCCCCATTCCAATTCACCTCCGCAATTCTCAATGCCTCGGGCTCTTTTGGCCGAACTCGGTGGTGCCGGGGATGCCGTGGTATTCGAGCGGGTACTCGTAGTCCTTCCGCAACGGATAACCCACCCAGTCCTCCGGACAGAGAATCCGCCGGAAGTCCGGGTGCCCGTCGAAGATCACGCCGAACATGTCGTATACTTCGCGCTCATGCCAGTCGGCCGCCGGCCATACATCCGCCACCGAGGGGATGTGCCCCCCATCGCGGGGCACGCGAACGCGGACGGCAATCACGTTCTCCGCGGGGCATAACGCATCCGGCGCGCCCGGCCGGACGGACATGAGGTCGTAGACCACCTCGATCTCGCCCTTTTCCAGCCAGTCAATGCCGCTGATGCAACGCAGAAAATTAAGCCGCAGCCGGGGATCATCGCGCAGGAAGAGCGCGACTTCGTGCCACCGCTCGGGCGACACGGTAATGGATGGGTGGCCGGTGCTCATGGCCATGTCCACCACGGCCCCGTCCATCGCCGCCTTCACTGTCTCCGCTATAACTTCGGGCGTCATGCCAGTTCTCAGTTTTCAGTTTTCAATTATCAGTTTTCACGCGCCTGCCGGCACCGGTTCGCCGACCTTCTGTTCCGCCGCCTTGGCGATGGTTTCGCGTTTGATCTTGTCCTGCAGCCGCATGATGCCTTCGATGAGCGCCTCCGGCCGGGGCGGGCAGCCGGGAACGTACACATCCACGGGAACGATGAGGTCCACACCCTTGACCACGTGATAGCCGTGCTTGAAGTACGGCCCCCCACCGATGGTGCAGGCGCCCATGGCAATGACATACTTGGGATCGGGCATCTGGTGGTAGAGCCGCCGGAGACGCGAGGCCATCTTGTAGGTCACCGTGCCGGCCACGATCATGAGATCCGACTGCCGCGGCGTGGCCCGGAAAGCGCCGGCGCCGAAGCGCTCCAAGTCGAACCGCGACGCCCCCAGAGCCATCATCTCGATCGCGCAGCACGCCAGGCCGAACGTCATGGGCCAGATGCTGTTCATCCGGGCCCAGTTCAGCGCCCAGTCCAGCGAAGTGACGATCAAGCCTTCTTCAAACCTGTTCTGGATCCAACTCATCTTTTCGTGCCTTCGTGACTCAGAATTCGACCACCTCGGCCATCGCCGGCGGCGGTGGCGGAGCGAGCTTCCGGCCGCTCCGGCTGCCCGTGGCCGCCCGCACCCAGTCGAGATACCCAAACCGCCAGAGGTACAGGAAACCGACCACGATCACGCCGAAGAAAAACAGCATGTCATAGAGGGCGGCCACCTTGACCTGCTGCAGTATCTCCGCGGTCATCCCCGGCTGGCCGTGATGAGCCCCACCGCCGTATACCACGGCCCATGGGTAAAACAAGGCAATCTCCACGTCGAAGATCAGGAATACGAGGGCCACCACGTAGAAGCGCAGATCGAACTGCACCCAGCTCGGCCCGAAGGCCGGCTCGCCGCACTCGTAGGCCTCGCCCTTTTCCGGGTGCGGCACGCGGGGCCGCAGGAAACGCCCGAACAGGAGAGCCCCGAATACCATGCCGGCGCCGGCAATGACAAAGATCGTCATGCCCGTCACCAGCTCCACGCCGCCGTCCGCCAGAATCGCCTGATCGATCATCATGCTCACATCCGTCAGTCGGAACGTTCTCCGACGCATCCATGCCGCACAAGGTTCCAACCCGCGGCTCGTCGCCCCTGGCTTACTCCGTCGCCGCGGCGGCAGACTCCGCCTTCTTGGCCGGCGCCGGGGGCTTCTGCTCCGTCAAGGCCTTGAGCATGGCCTCGCGCTTCGGCTGTGCCCGCTCGATCCACTCCCGCTTGCGGGCCTGGGCCCACTCGGGGGCCCGATCCTTCCGCATCCACAATGGCGTCGGGGTTTGCAGGCCCTGCTTGGCCAGCTCGGTAAATTCCACGATCATGCTCTGCCGATCGTAGCCGGACATGTCGTGGATGTTGCCCATGTGGATGCAATCGGTCGGGCACGGATCCGTACACAGGGCACAAAACATACACTTGGAATAATCAATCGCATAGCGGGTGACGGCGCCCCCCACGGCCACCCCCGTCTCCTTGTCGAGCTTGCGCGGGCCGGTCTTCTCAATATAAATACAGTCCACCGGGCAGGCCTTCGCGCACATGTCGCAGGCAATGCACTTCTCGATCTCGTAGTAGTGGAAACCCCGGAACCGGGGCTGAAGGACGGGGGCCATGTCCGGGTACTGCACGGTCACCGAATCGGCGAAACAGTACCTCAATGTGATGCGCATCCCGATCAGGATGGTTTTGAGCGTCAGGTAAATGTTTCGAAAGTATTCGCGCATACTCGGTTCCATAGCTGAGCATTCAGGGCGGGAAGGCCCTTCAGACCGAATCAGCTTCGGCTCGGATCTGGCCAGGACGGGACATTATAGTGGAACCCCTCGTTTCTGTCGTGCAAGCCCTCTGGCCGAATTGCCGCAGAGACCCTCCACCCGGTGTGGCCGAGGCGGCTGCACCCGGCCCGCGGGCCTCACCGGCAGACCGCCACACGGGCTTTCCACTCATCCGTCAACTGACAAAAACGCTCATCAACCCTCATGTCGCAGGCGTGGAGACAGATCCTGGCTGCCGGACGAAGTATACTCCCCGGGCAACAACAAGCTTGGCGGTAATTACCCCAAATCAATTAGTCGCCGCACGCCGAGGTACAATATAAATCCATTACTTTCAATTAGTTACACGATCACAAAGGCGGCCCGGCAGACCTGGCCGGCAGGCCGACGCCAGCTCGCCCGGCCGGCCCCTTATCTGGACTTGGTGGCTTGAGCTCACCTGCCCGTTGCCGGCCATTTACATTGCCCCGGCCGCCCACTATACTTTGGGGCTCAAGCGACCGACAAGCGTTTATCTGTCGAAAAGCTTGCTGTTCTTATTTGCAGGAAAGGACCAATGTCGGCATGATCAAGGTGAAGGCCCGAGGCAACGAATCCATCGAGCAGATGCTGCGCCGCTTCAAGAAGATGTGCGAGAAGGAAGGTCTCACGAAGGAAATTAAGCGCACCAGCTATTACGAGAAGCCCAGCGAGCGTCGTCGGCGGCGGATGCGCAAGGCCCTGAAGCGCGAGCAGCGGTTCACCTCGCCGGAGCCATTCCGGGCCCGCTGATCAATCCAATCCCTCTTTCCTGAATTCAGATTGACTCGACCGCCGGACAGGCCCTCTGTCGGGCGGTCTTTGCGTGCGCCGAACTGACAGGCTGAACCGCAGAACTACAAGGTTCGCCCCTGCGGTTACGGCCTCAAACGTCCGGATCCGTAAGAGGTCGACGGTAGCGGGAGGATATCCATGGGGAGTCTGTGGCGCGAGCCGTGCTTGCGGGCAGTCTGCTCATCAATCCCTCGCTCGTGCCATGGGCACCGTGAATCCCCCGCCAATTACGTCGTTGCCGGACGCCTGGACGCTTCAGGCGTGGCAATTCTTTGTGGCTGGCTGGCACGGGGTCCCGGAGAGCATGCATCTTGCACGCTTTCCAGGCAGGCAGGATGCACGCCCCCCTATGCGGCCGGCCACCTCACTATCAATCCTTTGCTGGACCCCTGCCCCTTGCCCGGGGAACTTGACAGTTGTCGGCATCTGATGCACTCTGTAGGGCTCTCATTCCAGGCTCTGGCAACATGAGGGCGTGCAAGCCGCCGGGCTGGAACAGGGAGGAACTCTCAGAGTCGGCCACACGGGAGTCGAGTCCTCAGCGTTCGCGCCGGACGCGCGACCAGAAACAGGAACCCCGATTACCAACCGCTCGAAAAGCTGATAACACACCCGTTTCTCGCGTACATGACGCGCGGTCATGCATAGGGATCGGGCTACATAGGTTCTTCTTCAGGAGACGCACAGAATGGGTAGGTTGAATCCGAGAACGCTCACCACATTGGCGCTGACGGCGCTGGCCTTGACCGCCGTCTTCAGCACCGCGCTGCCGGCCTTCGGCCAGACGGCCGTGCCGACGACCCAACCGGTCGCGGCCCAGGACGCCGCCGCGGTGGACAACGCCGAGGCCGCCACACCCGAAGCGGCCGGGGCCATGAATATTCGGCCAGACATCCCCTTCCTCTGGTGGCTGGCCCCCCTCGGCGCGATTACCGCCCTTTATTTCGCCTACCGGTTCTATAACGAGGTCAAGGCCGCCGACCCCGGCGACCCGGAAATGATCGAGATCGCCGGCCACGTCCGCGAGGGGGCGATGGCTTACCTCAAGCGGCAATATTCGATCGTAACCATCGTCTTCATCGTTCTGGCCCTCCTGCTGGCCTTCATGGCCTTCTATCTCAAGGTGCAGAACAGCATCGTTCCCATCGCCTTCCTGACCGGCGGCTTCTTCAGCGGCTTGTGCGGCTACCTGGGTATGCGGACGGCCACCATGGCCAGCAACCGGACCGCCGCGGGGGCCCGCGAGAGCCTCAACCGTGGTCTGGTGGTCGCCTTCCGCGCCGGCGCGGTCATGGGCCTGGTCGTGGTCGGCTTCGCCCTGGTCGACATCACCGGCTGGTTCCTGATTCTGTACTACACCACTGAAATCAATCTCTCTACCATCACCGTGATCATGCTGACGTTCGGCATGGGCGCCTCCACCCAGGCGCTGTTCGCCCGTGTCGGCGGCGGCATCTACACCAAGGCGGCCGACGTCGGCGCCGACCTGGTTGGTAAGGTCGAGGCGGGCATCCCCGAGGACGATCCCCGCAACCCGGCCACCATCGCTGACAACGTCGGCGACAACGTCGGCGACGTGGCCGGCATGGGCGCCGACCTGTACGAGTCCTACGCGGGCTCCATCCTCTCCACCGCCGCGCTGGGTGTGGCTGCCGCGGTTGCCCTGTTCGGCACGGAGTTCTACGGCGATGCCCCCAAGGCGGCCATCCGCTTCCTGGCCGCTCCCATGGTCCTGGCCGGCATCGGCATCGCCCTGTCCATCGCAGGCATCTACATGGTCCGTACCCAGGAAGGGGCCACCATGGCTCAGCTCATGGGCGCCCTGGGCCGCGGCGTCAACGGCAGCAGCGTGCTCATCGCTCTGGCCGCCCTGCTGGTCTGTTACCTCCTGCTCGGTCACAATTTCCCCACCGCCCCGGACGGCTACCAGGTGAGCTGGTTCGGCATCTGGGTCGCCGTGGTCGCGGGCCTCTTCGCCGGCGTGATCATCGGCAAAGCCACCGAGTACTACACCAGCTACGACTATAAGCCCACGAAGGACATTGCCGCTCAGGGCGTAACCGGCCCGGCCACCATCATCATCGGCGGCATCGCCGAGGGCATGAAGAGCACCTGGGCCTCGCTGGCCACCATCATCGTGGCCATCATGGTCGCCTACCTGGCCGCCGGCGGCGGGACCGAGTTCATGCTCGGCCTCTACGGCGTCGGCTTTGCCGCGGTGGGCATGCTGGCTACCCTGGGCATCACCCTGGCCACCGACGCCTACGGCCCCATCGCCGACAATGCCGGCGGTAACGCCGAAATGACCGGTCAGCGGCCGGAAGTCCGCCAGCGCACCGACGCCCTCGATTCGCTGGGCAACACCACCGCCGCCACGGGCAAGGGTTTTGCCATCGGTTCGGCGGCCCTGACCGCTCTGGCCCTGCTGGCCGCCTACATCGAGGAGGTCCGCTTCGGCCAGATCTACGAGGCCCGCGACAAGGTGGCCCAGATCATCACCGCCCCCAACGAGAACGAGGCCGTGTATATGGGCTACGGCAAGTTCGGCACCCGCGTGGGTGAGGGCAACTCAAACCTCGATTTCGAGTCGTTCATGCTGCTCAACGCGGACGAACTGGGCCAGCCGGTGCTCGCCCAGCTTGAACCGCTCAAGACCCGCATCAACCTCGGGCCGCGCACGACCAAGGAGCAGTCTTTCGTCCGCGAGGCGACCTTCACGGACGAGAAGGGGCAGTCCCACACCCTGAAATTGATTAACGCCCACCGCGCCTCGCTGGCCCAGTTCATGGAGTTCTATGACGTGACGCTGATGAACCCGCGGGTACTCTGCGGCCTGTTCGCCGGCGTGATGCTGGTGTTCGTGTTCTGCGCGTTGACCATGAAGGCTGTCGGGCGGGCGGCCAACTCGATGATGCTCGAGTGCCGCCGTCAGTTCGAGAAGATCCGCCAGTCGCTCCGCGCCCAGGGCAAGGACGAAGCCTTCGTCCAGGATCCCGACAACTGGCCCAAGCGCGTCACGGTCGATGGGCACCAGTACCCCGATTACGCCAACTGCGTGGCCATCTCGACGGCCGGCGCTCAGCGGGAGATGATCCTGCCGTCGCTGCTGGCGATCATCATCCCCGTGGTGGTGGGTCTGCTGCTGGGCGTGCCCGGCGTCATGGGTCTGCTGGCCGGCGGTCTGACCAGCGGTTTCGCGGTAGCCATCTTCATGGCCAACTCCGGCGGCGCCTGGGACAACGCCAAGAAGCTGATTGAGACCTACGGCAAGATCACCGCCGACCAGGTCGTCAAGGACCCGTCGCTGGTGCAGAAGCTTCCGCAGAGCGTGCGCGATTCGGTAATGGCCCGTGCCCAACTGGCGGTCCAGTCCGGCCATCCGGGCCAGATCATGTACGGCAAGGGTTCCGACGACCACAAGGCGGGCGTCGTCGGCGACACCGTCGGCGATCCGTTCAAGGACACCTCCGGCCCCAGCCTGAACATCCTCATCAAGCTGATGAGCATGGTGTCGGTCGTGTTCGCCGGCCTGATCGTCAAGTACGCACCGGCCATCGCCGAGATGCTGGGTCTGGGCTGGTAATCCCCGGCGGGGCGGGCATCTTGCCCGCCTTCAGAACCCCCCACATCAC
>JAAXZI010000253.1 GCA_012719955.1 Phycisphaerae bacterium
CGGCCGGGCTCCGTACCGGCCGTTCTGCCCGTAAAACGGCCGGTACGGAGCCCAGCCGCTACGACCGTTGGTCCCAGGCACGACCGGTAACCACTACCCGGGAGCGAGAAATCAAGAACGACGCATCATCCACGCGTTTACCTGCTGACCCACGTACGCCTCCCATGCGCCCCAGGTGGCCAACAGCCCCGCGTCCGAATAGAATATGAACGATCATTCACTCTTGAGATACGGCTCGACAATGACCAGGCATCGGAAGGCCACTCAGGCAGCAGGCAAGACGCGGCGGCGCTCTCGTGGGCAGCCCGAATGGGCAGACTGGCCCGACGAGCAGTTGCTGGATCTGCGCCTCTGCGACCTGCATCTTTCCATTAAGCGCTCCCCGCTTGAGCCGGTGATCCAGAAGGTCTACGAGGACCTGGAACGGCACGATATCCGCTTCCGGCCGCACTTCTGGCTCTCGGAAGAGTGGTTTTCACCTGATGGGATTCCCGGCGTGGCCATTCCGTTCTACCTGGCCCATCCGCGCCTGATCCGCCTGGAGCGGAAGCAGATGCTGGAGGTCGAGGGCGGCACGCAGGAGTCCTGCCTGCGCATTCTGCGTCACGAGGTGGGGCATGCCCTGGACCATGCCTACCTGCTGCATCGTCGCCGGAAGTGGCAGCGGCTGTTCGGAAAGTCCTCGGAACCGTATCCGGAGTTCTACCGGCCCCGGCCATACTCCCGAAATTTCGTGGTGCACCTCGACTTCTGGTACGCCCAAAGTCACCCGGATGAGGATTTCGCCGAAACCTTCGCGGTCTGGCTGCGGCCCAAGTCGCTCTGGCGCAAACAGTATGAGGGCTGGCCGGCCCTGGCCAAGCTCGAGTACGTCGATGAATTGATGGCCCAGATCGCCGGAACCCGACCGGTGATCACTTCCCGCAAGCGCGTGGAGCCGCTGTCCCAGATCCGCAAAACCCTGCGGCAACATTACAAGGAAAAGCGGGCTCATTACGCCCGTGAACATCCCAGTTTTTATGACGATGACCTGCGGTTGCTGTTCTCCGATGCGCCTCAGCACGCGAATCGCGAATCAGCGGCCGCCTTCCTGCGCCGGGTCCGCGGTGAGATTCGCCGCCTCGTCTCCAGGTGGACGGGGCAGTATGAATACACCCTCGACCAGGTGCTCAAGGACATGATTGGCCGATGTCGAGAATTGAAACTCCGCGTCGCAGGACGCGAACGCCAGGTCAAAATGGACTTCGCGATTCTGCTTACCGTGCAGACGATGAACTACTTGTACACCAAGCGCCACCGGCTCGCCATGTAAGGAATCGCATGAAGAAGCTACGCGTACTGGCACTGGTGCACGAAGACCTTGTCCCCCCGGACAGCATCGAGGGGTTGAGCGACGAGCAGATTGCCCCCTTCAAGACCGAGTACGATGTCACCGCCACGCTGCACAACATGGGCCACGAGGTCAAGACCGTCGGCGTGAGCAGCGACCTGCGCGCGATCCGCACGGCCGTGGAATCCATGCAGCCGGACATCGTCTTCAATCTGCTGGAGGAATTCGACGGCCAGGCGGTCTTCGACCAGAACGTGGTCAGCTACCTCGAACTGCTCGGGCTGCCGTACACCGGTTGCGGCCCCCGGGGCCTGATGCTGGCCCGCGACAAGGCGCTCGCCAAGCAGATCCTGACCTACCATCGCATCCGCGTTCCGGATTTCATCGTGTTCCCCCGGGGGGCGGCGGTCCGGCGGCCCCGACGCCTGACCTTCCCCCTGTTCGTCAAATCGCGAAACGAGGAGGCCTCCCTGGGCATCGCCCAAGCGTCCATTGTGGAAGACGACGACGCCCTCAGGGAGCGGGTCGCCTTCATTCATGAGCGCATCCAGACGGACGCCATCGTCGAGCAGTACATCGACGGGCGCGAGTTGTACGCCAGCGTTGTCGGCAATAAGCGTCTGCGGGTCTTCCCCATCTGGGAACTGCTCTTCACCAAGGCGCCTGAGGACATGCCGCGCATCGCCACCGCCCGGGTCAAGTGGGATTACAAGTACCAGCAGCGCTGGGGTATCATCAGCCAGGCCGCCCGGGACCTGCCCGAGGGCATGGCCGAGCGGATCGCCACCCTGGCCAAACGCATCTATCGCTATCTCGGCCTCACCGGTTACGCCCGGATCGACATGCGCATGACCCCCACCGGCGAACTGCACGTTCTGGAGGCCAATCCCAACCCGCAACTGGCCTATGGAGAGGACTTCGCGGAATCGGCCCATGCCGCCGGCGTCACCTACGAAGATCTCCTCCAGCGCATCCTCAACCTCGGCCTGAGCCGGGCCCGGGAACTGCGCACCAGCGGATAACCAATGGCAAAACCTGGCCATGGAATCGCTTGGAGTCTGCAGAATCAGAGGATAAGATCAATTAGACCGGGGGGCACGACGGATCGGTGGGACATACACCCATGCCTGTGGAAACATTATTGATCAATGGTCCACGCGGCGGCGGGAAGAGCACGGTCGCTCAACTCGTGGCCCGCGAGGTGCTCCAGCGCCCCGCTCATTATCTCCGCATCGAGGCCGCCTCAGACCAGCACACCAACGTGGTGCTCTCCGTGGAACCGGCGTCCGGGCAACCCTGCCCCTGGGCCTCCGAACACCTGGTGAAGTACACCGCCGATCGGGTCTTTGAGACGGTGCCGGAAGCCTTGCGGAAAGTCCGCCGGCTGGAACGCCGTGCCTTCGCCATCCTGGAGGCGGACGCCGATCCGGCCCTCCGCCATGCCTTCCCTTACGATTACCGCATCTTCGTCATGCCCGCCCCGGCCGACGTCCATACCGTGTTTCGGACCCCCCGGGCCGCCGCCATTGCCCTGCAGGAGGTGATGCAGGATACGGCCGCCTTCGCCTCGGAGATCTTCGGCCTGTTCGAGACGGAGTCGCTGGAAGACAGCGTTGGCGTGGAATACTACCCGCCGGTTGCGGATCGCGAGGGCCGGCGGGAGGTGGAACGGCTTGAGATCACCGAGGCCCAGATCCGCCAGTTCCTGCGCTCGCCCCTGGGCGGTGAAATCGCCTCCCGAATTCAGCTTCAACCCCCTTATCACGCCATGGTTGAATCGGATGTGGTCCTGATCAATACCGGGGTCGGCGGCGAGACGGACGCGCTCGGCGAGTGCCTGGCCCGGATCGAAAAATTGCTGGCCCGCGTCCGGCAAGACACCCGCCGGCACAGCGTTTTGTACTGGGGGGATATTTTCTCCAGAGACGATCCAACCTGTTCCAAGCTCCTGCGGCGGCTCAAGGCGTTGTTTGCTCTCTGACGGCGCGTTAGCATCTGGCACTACAGCGCAAGCTACCCAAATTGCTGTAGCGGCCGGGCTCTGTACCGGCCGTTTGAGAGACGTAGCGGCCAGGCCCGCACCGGCCGTTTCGAAGATGTAGCGGTCGGGCTGCGTACCGACCGTCCTGGAAATGTAGCGGCCGGGCTCCGCGCCGGCCATTCTGGAAACTCGGCAAGAAACCAACCTGGAAAGGAGACCCTATGCCGAACCGTCAGAATTCACGTACATCCAGCAGTGGCAACGCCGGCCGCGGCGCCGGCTGGAGTCGCCGACAGGTCCTGAGCACCGCGGCCGGCGCCGGAGCGGCCATGCTGGCCGGGTCGCAGGTCGCCACGGCCCAGAGCCCCAGACCCGGCCGGCGGGTCCTGGGCGCCAATGACCGCATCGTCCTCGGGATCATCGGCTCCGGCGGGATGGGCCGTCACCATATGAACACCCTCAACAGCATCGGCGGCATCGAGTGGGCGGCCGTCTGCGACGTATATGAGCCCAACCTCAACGAAGGCCTCAAACTCGCCGGCTCGAAAGCCAAAGCCTATCTCGAGCACGAGCGTCTCCTTGAGAACAAGGATATCGACGCCGTGGTCATCGCCTCGCCGGAACACTGGCACCACCGGCACCTGATCGACACCGTGGCCGCCGGCAAAGACGCCTACTCCGAAAAGCCCATGTGCTGGAACATCAAGCAGGGCCAGGAAATGGTGGAAGCCGTGCGCAAAACGGACTGCATCGTCCAGATCGGCATGCAGCGGCGCAGCACCCCCATCATCCGCGACGAAATCAAGCCCATCTTCGATCAGGGCGAGAACGGCCCGCTGGGCAAGGTCCACCTGGTCCGCGCGGAGTGGTACTGGAATATCGGCATTGACCGCAGCTCGACGCTGCCCGGCAAGCTCGATTGGGAGCGCTTCTGCGGACCGGCCGGCAAGCAGGAATTCGCCCCCATCAAGTTCCGTCACTGGCGGCTTTTCTGGCCCTTCTCGGGCGGCAACGAAACCGACCAGGGCACCCACCTGATGGACGTGGTGCAGTGGATGATGGGCGTCGATCAGCCCAAGTCGGCCGTCCAGTGGGGCGACGTCTTCGAGCACAAGCCGACCGAAACGCCTGACACCTTCTGCTGTACGTTCGAATATCCGAACTTCGTGGCTACCTGGACGCTGGGTTACAGCACCAACACCTGGCGCAATGGCTGGTCCATCACCTTCCAGGGCACCAAGGGCGCTCTGTTCCTCACCGAGGCGGGCTACCGCATCTTCGACCAGGTCAACGGCTGGGAAAAGGGCTGGCCCAAACCCAAGGTCGAGGTGCTGCCCGGCAGCGTGACGGACACCCGTCCACACCTCACCAACTTCCTGGATTGCGTGCGCAGCCGCAAGCAGCCCAATGCCCCGGTCGAGATTGGCCACAAGGCCGTTCGCCCGCTGCATCTGGCCAATGCGGCCCTGAAGGCCAACCGCCGTGCGATTCTCGAAGACGACGGCGTGACCATCCGGTTCGCGTAAACACCGCCCAACCAGCGACGTTCCCCAGATCCGCCCGTACTGCCGGGCGGATCTGTTTTTGGGGCCGGGAAACAGGGAGCCAACCTTTATACTGGTTGTCCACGAGGCCGTGCGCCAGACGCCTCCCTGAAGAGGCGGCGGGATGCCTGAACACTGTGGGACGCTTATAATGTGGATCTTAAATGAATCTTGTGCGTTGGGTGCCCCCCTTCTCATAGGTAGGGGCGCGAAGATTTAAAGATCGGCAGCGCGGCGACCAACAACCAGGCAGGAACCTGCCCAAGTTGGCAACGGAAACCGTACAAAAGAGAACCATGACTCGTACCCATAACAGGTTGCTGTCGCTTGCCGGACTCGCCATCGCCATCGGGCTGGGGGCTCCGGCCTGCGATCGCGGGGAGTCCAGCTCGGATTCGGCCTCCGCCCGGCTTCCCGGTCCGCTGAATCTACCGGCCAACCGGAACGGCCAGGTTCCCGCCCTGCTCTCCGAGACCGGCATCTTCACCGATCTGCAAACGCTGACACCCCATCCGGCCCTGCTGGCTTATGACATTAATGTCTCCTTCTGGTCCGACGGCGCCGACAAAAAGCGGTGGATCTGGGTGCCGCCCGGCCGGAGTATCCGCTTCTCCCCCACCGGCGAATGGGAATTTCCGGCAGGCACCGTGTTGATCAAGCACTTCGACATGCCGACCGACCTCTCCCGCCCGGAGGTCAAACGACGACTGGAAACGCGAATCGTCATCACGGAAGCCGGCGGCGAGGTATTCGGGATTGCGTACAAATGGCGCGACGACGGCCGTGATGCCGACTATATCGTCCGCAGCCTTCGGGAGGAGATTCCCGTCCAGGCCCCCGACGGCGTCCAATCCCGAAAATGGTACTTCCCCCACGCGCACGATTGCCTGCAATGCCATATTTCCCTGGCCGGCGGCGTGCTCGGCGTCAGCACCCGGCAACTGAACTGTGACTTTCCCACCCCCGACGGCCGCCTCCAGAACCAGTTACTCACGTGGGGCGAACGAGGCCTGCTGAAACCCCGCCCCCGCCCCGAAGCGCTGTCAACCTATCCTCGACTGGCTGCGGCGCATGACTCCTCCCGCAGCCTTGAAGACCGCGCCCGCTCCTACCTGGACGTCAACTGCGGCTACTGCCACCGGCCCGACGGTGCGCCCGGCGAATTCGACGCCCGCTACGAGACCCCGCTTTCCAAACAGAACCTGGTCAACGGTCCGGTCCTGATTGATCTGGACCTCGACCATGCCCGAACCATCGCACCCCGTGATCCCTCGCGTTCCCTCATCCTGCAACGCATCGACACACTGAAGCGCACCAAGATGCCCCCGCTGGCCCGCGAAAGTATCGACGCCGAGGGCGTCGCCCTGCTGCGCGAATGGATCGAGAGCCTGCAGCCATAGTCAGTTGCCAGTGGTCCGTGGTCAGTTGAGGGGTTCTTGGTTCTCTGGTTCTTGGTCCTTTGTCCTTGGTCCTTAGTCATTAGACATACGCTCAGACGTCAGTATCCCGCCGCGCATCCGTCCTTCCGCGGATCCGAGCCCCCGCGCAGTATGCCCTTCTCCGCGTCGATCAGGATTCCCTGGTAGCCGCCGAAACCGCGCTGGCCGCGCGATACCTGGTGGCCTTTGGCCTTGAGCCCGGCGATCGCTTCTTCGGACACGCCCGCCTCGACGGTTACCTTTCCCCCGTCCTTCATCTGGGAGCCTGTCGGCGTGCTTGACCCCGTGTGCTGACACCGGGCGGCAGCGCCGGCCTCCTGGACGTTCATCCCGAAGTCGATGATGTTGCACAGCACCTGCACCTGCCCCTGCGGCTGCATGTCGCCGCCCATGACCCCGAAACAGAACCACGGCCGGCCTTCACGGGTAACCATGGCAGGGATAATGGTGTGGAACGGCCGCTTGTGCGGTTCCAGGCGGTTGGGATGCCCCTCCTCCAGGGCAAACAGGCAGCCGCGATTTTGAAGACAGAAGCCCAGGTCTCCCGGCACCAGCCCGGAGCCCCAGGCGTAGTAGATGCTCTGGATCAGTGACACCGCGTTACGGTCCTTGTCCACCACGCTCAGATACACCGTGTCGGCCCGGCCGATCTTCGAGTCACCGGCCGGCAGGGCCAGCGCCGCCCGCTCGCGATCGATCAAGGCGCGCCGCCGCTGGGCGTACGGTTTGGAGATCAGCTCCGCGATGGGCAGATTCTTCTCCACCTCGGGATCGGCATAGAACTTCGCGCGATCTTCGTAAGCCAGCTTCTTGGCCTCGATGAAGAGATGCAGATACTCCGCCGTATTGTGCCCCAGCCCCCGCAGATCGAACGGCTCCAGCAGGTTCAGAATCTGCAGCACGGCGATGCCCTGGCCATTGGGCGGAAGCTCCCACACGTCATAGCCGCGATAGTTGGTGCTGACCGGCTCCACCCACGTGGAGGTGTGTTCCGCGAAGTCGCGCAGGCTGAACAGCCCGCCGTTCGCCTCGCTGAAAGCCACAATCTGGCGGGCGATCTCGCCGCGGTAGAAAGCGTCCCGCCCCTCCTGGGCAATGCGCCGATAGGTCTGGGCCAGGTGGCGGTTGGTCATCCTCTCGCCTGGCTGCGGCGCCCGGCCATCCCGAAGGTAGGTGCGGGCGGTGTCGGGCGAGGCGCTCAGCAGTTCTTGCCCCCTCTGCCACTCCTGACCAATCACCGGCGTCACGAGAAAGCCGTTCTCCGCACAGGCGATGGCCGGAGCAAGAATCTCCTCCAAACTCATGCTCCCGAAGCGGGTCCGCAGCATCTCCCAACCGTCCACGCAGCCGGGCACCGACCAACTCAGCGGCCCGCGTTCGGGAATCTCTTTGAGCTGCCGGCGGGCAAACAGTTCGCGCGTGGCCCCGTAGGGGGAACGTCCGCTGGCATTCAGGCCGTAGTGCTTTCGCGTCCGGGCGTCCCACACGATCGCGAACAGGTCTCCACCCACGCCGCAGCTCATCGGTTCGACCACGCCCAGTACGGCGTTGGCCGCAATCGCCGCATCCACCGCGTTCCCGCCGCGCTTGAGCACCTCCACGCCCACCTGCACCGCCAGCGGATGACTTGTCGCCACCATGCCTTGCCGTGCCACGGCCTCGGCATGTGCCGCCTCAGCGCCGCCCGTCGGCCTGTCCGCATCCAGTCCCCAGCCAGCCATCATCGCCATCACTCCCGCCGATATCCATCCCAGCCACATGCCAACCTCCGTATCGCCCCGGCGGACCTACTCTATCGCAGCAAGGACCGACGGCCAAATTTCGACGATCAAACCAGCCGTGGAAGGCGATAAGGCCGAATCGGCAAACCGCAAGGCCGGGCATAGGCCTGGTCAGAGGTCATTCATTTCGGAATAAGTGCGTTTTTCACCCGTCAGCGGGTAACAATGAAGCGTGAGCAGCAACACCGATACACAGGAGTGCACCATGCATGGCACGTCCTGATCTGGCTCCCGGAATGCCCCGCCTTATCACGCTGGCCGCCGTGGCCATCGTGACGCTGGCGCTTTATCTGGGTAAAGACGTGCTCATGCCCCTGGCCCTGGGCATTCTGTTCAGCTTCCTGCTGGCGCCGCTGGTCACCCGCCTGGAACGGACCGGCCTGGGGCGCATACCGGCCGTCGCCCTGGTAACGGTCCTGTCTTTCGCCGTCATCGGGTCCGCCACCTTCTTCGTCGTCAAGCAACTGATCGATCTGACCGCCTCCCTGCCGGCCTACCGTGAGAACATCCGCCAGCGGATTGAAGCCGTTCGCGGCCATCGCGGCCCCATCAGCGAAGCGGCTCGATCCATCCAGGTACTCTCAAAGGAGGTAGTCCCCTCCCCACCGGCCACCAAGCCCGCTCCTGAGCCCGAGCCGGCACGCACGCCGGCAACGGCGCTGCCTCAGCCCTCTCCCGAGCCGGTTCCGGTCACGGTGGTGTCCTCGCAATCCTCTCCCTTCACCGAGGTGCGCGACGCGCTGGGCTGGGTCATCGGGCCGTTGAGCACCGCGGCCATCGTGATCGTCTTCGTGGTGTTCTTCCTGATCGGGCGCGAGGACCTCCGCGATCGCATCATTTTCCTGATGGGCCGCGGCCGGATCCATCTGACCACCCGGGCGCTGGACGACGCCGCACAGCGCATCAGCCGTTACCTGCTCATGCAGCTCATCATCAACGTGAGTTACGGCGTGCCGGTGGCGGTGGTTCTCTATCTGCTGGGCTTGCCCAATGCCCTGGTTTGGGGCTTGCTGGCGACGGCGCTGCGCTATCTGCCTTATATCGGCCCCTGGGTGTCGGCCAGCCTTCCCATCCTGCTGTCGCTGGCCGTCTTTCCCGACTGGTGGCGGCCTCTGGCGGTCATCACCCTTTTTATCGTCCTGGAAATCATCAGCAACAACGTCATGGAACCCTGGCTCTACGGTTCCAGTACCGGGCTTTCCTCGGTGGCCGTCATCGTGTCCGCGGTGTTCTGGACCTGGCTCTGGGGCCCGGTGGGACTGCTGCTGGCCACCCCGCTGACCGTGTGCCTGGTGGTGATGGGCAAGTACGTGGGCCAACTGGAGTTCCTCAGTGTTCTCATGGGCGACGAGCCGGTGTGGGACCCCAGCAACCGCTTCTACCAACGGCTGCTGGCCATGGACGAAGAGGAAGCCGGCGACGTGATCGAGGATTATCTCGCCAGTCATTCGCTCATCGCCGTGTATGACGACATCATTCTGCCGGCCATGCACCTCGCCGAGCGGGACCGGCACCGGGGCCACCTCAGCCCCGACCGCGAGGATTTTCTCCGTCAGGCCATCGACACCTTCCTGGAGGAACTGGAGGAATCGACCGCCCCGCTCGAAGAGCCGATCCCCCCGGCACCGGGCCAGCCTCCCGCCGGCAACGGCAAAACCGCCGCTGATGCCGGCAATAAGACCGGCGTAGCGCAGGCTCCCGCTCCCGTCGCTTCGCCCGAACCGCCCGCCAATCCGCCTTCGGTATTCTGTTTGCCCGCCCGGGATGAGGCCGACGAGGTCGCCGCTCGCATGTTCGCCTCCGTGCTGCGCCGCGCCGGATACCCCGCCACGGCCTCCTCCGCGGAGAGCCTGGCCCGCGAGGTGCTCGAACAGGTGGAGCAAGCGCAGGCCCCGATCGTGTGCATCTCCGCCCTGCCGCCCGCCGCCATCGCCCACTCGCGCTATTTGTGCAAGCGGTTGCGGACCCGCTTCGACAAACTCAAACTCCTCGTGGGCCTGTGGAGCGCGACCGGCGATCTCGACCGCGCTCGCCAGCGGTTAACCTGCTCGGGAAGCGACACGGTTGTCCGCAGCTTCCGCGAAGCCTTGAACGAGATCCGCCGGTTCAATGTGCCCCACCCCGGTAACAACCGCGCGGACCGGGCGGGCTGACCGGACCGATCCAACCCGTCCCCCCCGAACCACCTCAATAAAAGAACCACGGCAACCCGCGCGAGCCTCCAAGTTGAAGAGGTTCGCGCGGGTTGCCGTGGTTCGGACGGATTCTCCGCCCGCGTCGCTTCCCTTGTGTTGATGATCGTGCGGGGATCCCTCCGGCAAGTGGGACCGCGCCGCGATGGCCCGCCTTACGCCTGCTGCTCGGCCGCCTGGAGATTGATCTCGCTTTCCGCCAGCTCGGACAACTTCTTGTCGGTTCGGCCCTCCTCGTCGAGGGTCTGTTGCAACAGACTGGCCGACCAGTTGTCGCCGAGTATCCGCGCGTAGGTCCTGAGCGTGCCGTAACTGGCGATCTCGTAATGCTCCACTTTCTGGGCCGCGGCAATCAAACCGGCGTCCAGCGTTTCGCCCTGGGCCTCGGCCATAATCTCCTGGCTTTCTTCCAGCAGGCCCTCCATGCCCTTGCACTTCCTGGCCCGGGCGGGCACTTCGAGGTGCTCGAAGATGCGCTCAAGCCGCTCGATCTGGCCCTCCGTCTCCTGTTGATGCAACTCAAAAGCCTTCGCCAGCTTCGGCGAGGTAGCCTTCTTCGCCATCTTCGGGAGTGCCTTGCTGATCTGCTTCTCGGCGCTGTAGAGATCCTTGAGTTGTTCGACGAACAGTTCTTTCAGATCGGTGAGCTCCATTATAAATCTCCGTCAAGAACTCCCCCGGACCACCAGACCTCCGGGGGGTTGCAAAAAGGAAGCTTGCCAAACCCGATGCTGATTATTCAGCCGTGTGGCTTAACCCGCGATGAAATGTCAGTGAATTCGGCCTCACCGCCTGAGGGGCAGGAACCAGCCGTAAGAGGGATTAGGAAGTATTTGGCACCGCGTCGGCCCGTTATTGGTTCGGGTCCGTGGCGCTGAGCACGTAACCGGTTCCGATCACGGTGTGAATGAGCGGGTGGGAAAAAGCGCGATCGATCTTGCGCCGCAGCATTGAGATGTAAACGTCAATCACGTTGCTGTCGTTGTCAAAATCCATGTCCCAGACATGCTCGCCGATCGACGCCCGGCTCAGCACCCGCTCCGGATTGCGCATCAGGTATTCCAGCAACGCGAATTCCTTGGTGGTCAGCTTGATCTTTTGACCGGCGCGGGTCACCGTCCGGTGGACCAGGTCCATCTCCAGGTCCTCAAACCTCAGCACCGCCGCCTCCTGGGCCTCGCCGCGTCTCAACAGCGCCCGCACGCGGGCCAGAAGCTCATCAAACTCGAACGGCTTGGTCAGGTAGTCGTCCGCTCCCGCGTCCAGGCCGGCCACCTTGTCCAGCGTGGTTGAGAGGGCGGTCAACATCAGCACCGGCGTGCTCACGCCACGGCGCCGCAGGTTCCGGCAGACCTGCACCCCATCCTGATCCGGCAACATGATGTCCAGGATGATGGTGTCGTAGTGTTGCTCGGCAGCCTTGTTCTCCCCCTCATGCCCGGATTCCACCTTGTCCACGGCATAGCCCTGCGCCTTGAACCCCTCTTCAATCAGGGAAGCAATTTTCGGGTTGTCCTCGATCACCAGGACGCGCATTCGCCACTCCTCAGCCAATAAATAAGCACCAGTTCACCTCTATTTTAGCCGCTTCTTAATTTTAGCCTCTTAGGGTAGTGTTCGTTGCAGCCGCTCAAGATTCCACCTTATCTGGGAGATCAATTCCATGGAACGCTTCGGGAAATACTTGATCGGGGGAATGCTCATCATCGGCACCGCTTTCCTGGCCGGTGGCAACTCGAATTGCGAAGTCAACAGTGATTTCGACGGTGATGATGGCTTCGATTTTGACGATGATGACGGCTTTTTCGATGACGGCTTTTTCAAGCCGATCATCGGCGACAAGGATCAGAGCCCCAATATGCTGGCCATGAGACTCCCTCTTCTTTTCCCCAATGCCTGAACCGCCCCCAGGGCCGGCATTGGCACGAAGATATTTTTACTCTTGCGCCTGCAGGTTTTGCACGAACCGGCCTTTTCCGGTTCAGATCTGAACGCTCGCTTCGGTGCTGTTTTCCGAAGTTTCCGAAGGAATGTCGGCTGGCGTGGGCGGCGGTTGGAGGGACACTTGGCCGGTGAGAATGGCCAGACCGCCCGGCAGCGCCCAGACAAGCTGGATCAGCCTGCTCATCAGCGACAAAGAGACTGCGGCCGCTTCAGTGCCTGCCTTGGCCGCCCGGGCAAAAAGCTGCACGTAAATGACTTCCATGACTCCCAGCGGCAGGGCCCCGCACAAAAAGCAGATCGGCGTGTAGGCCAGGTAAACCGCAAAATCCCGCCACGGATGAGCGCTGACCATTCCCAAGGCCCATCCCGACAGGAATACGGACATCACACTCCATATCTGCAGCACCATGGCCAGGAACAGACAGGCCAGGACGCGACGACGATGGTTGCGGAACTCGAACACGGCCTGGTCGAGACGCTGCAGATGATGAGCCAGCGGCAGCCGGGCAAGAATTTGTTCTAACCGCAGGACCCGCCGGGTCCATCGCGAGAAGTACACGGCCCCGCCCAACACCATCCCGGCCAGCAACAGCCCGATGAGCCCGCGCGGACTCAGGACTTTCATCCAGGGCTTGGCCAGGGCGGCTTCTCCCCAGGAGGCCATGGCCGGATTGTTCCAGTTGATCACTACCATCAGACCGGACAGCAGCACCAGCCCAACAACGCCAACCACCCGATCAATGAAAACGGTCGTCACCGCCTCATGCTTGTGAGGCGTCTCGCGGGCCACGTACCAGGCCTTGAGCGCATCCCCGCCGGAAGTCCCCAGGGGCAGCGCATGGATGAGGAAATTGCTTACAAAGGTGAACTTAAGTGCTTTCCAGATCGAGAGATGAATATCATGGACGGCCAGCAGCCACTTGAGCCGCACGCCGATCAGCACCGGCGCCGGTCCGAACACCAGCAGGCCCAGCAGGGCTATGCGCCAATTCACGTTCGCGAGGGTGTTCCGGATCTCCTGCCAATCGGTGGCCCGGTACAACCAGGCCACCGCCAGCAGGCAAACACCCAGCCGGACCAGCCGCGACAACCAGACTCGCCGGCCGTGCCCAGGCACGGTCTTATCCTCGAAACGTGACATAACCCGGCGATTGTATATCCCGCTGACGCTTCGGAAAAGCCGTTCCATCTGAACAGACGAACAGGCGCAGGAGGCCGTTCTCGATACGTAACCAACTGACGTTCAGGGCAACCGACGTTCAGCGCAGCGGTCGGGCTCCGTGCCGGTCGTTTACCGACGAAACGGCTGGCACCCAGCTTTCGCCGGGTACCCGGCCCGGCCGCCACCTTTGGTGAACAGCCGTTCAGTGGCCGCTCTACTTCGTGGGAGCGGGTTGCGTCGCCGGTCGTTTTTCGCCGCGCTTATGGCTTAGAAACCACTCGTACAGTTCCGGGTTGTTGTAGGTGGCCGTCCAGGAGTCGTGCTGTACCCCGGGATAACACGTGTATTTAACGTTGCCGCCGGCGCGTTTGAGGGCCTCAACCATCTCGTCCGTGCGCTTCACCGGCACGACCGGGTCCGCATCGCCGTGGAAGGCCCAGACGGGAACGTTCTTGATCCGCCCGACCAGCAGCTTGTTCCCCCCGCCGCAGATGGGAGCGATGGCGGCGAACCGCTCCGGATAGCGGGTGGCCAGATCCCACGTGCCGAACCCGCCCATGGACAAGCCGGTCACGTAGATGCGATCAGGATCCACCCGGTGGCGGTCCTGAACCTCATCTAGCAGGGCGTTGAGTGAGACCGGCTCCCACCAGGAGTCCGCCGGGCACTGGGGCGAAACCACGATAAAGGGCAGCTTCCGGCCATGCTCGACGAGCTTCGGGGGCCCGTGGATCTTGACCTTCTCAAGATTGTCTCCACGCTCTCCAGCCCCGTGCAGGAAGAGGATCAACGGCCATTTCTTGTCCGGGTCCTTGTCGTAACCTTCCGGCAGATAGAGCAGGTACTTGAGCCGGACGGAAACCTGCTTGTCCATCTGCCGGGCCTCTTGGGCGGGCCGGGTAGCCGGCGTCTGCCCATAGACCGCCGCCGCAAAAGCCAGCAGCAAAACGCACTCCACCGCCGCAACGCTCGAATGTGAGGTCATAAGCAAGATCCTTTTTCGACAGTACGATGGATTGTGACGAAACACTACAACGCCAGGTTGCAGCATCAAAGAATCGTAAGCTACTTTCCCGTTCCCTCAAACCACTCCGCGCCGATCACCCGCCCCAGCAGGAAGAACTTCCGATCCGGGTACCACAGCACGGCCTTGCCGTCGCGAACCGTCATGCTCGCATACAGTGCCAAGTCCAGACGGCCGGGCGTGCCGGGCTTGCCCAGGCTCACCCCGTCGTGGTCCATGAAGAACTTCGGCTCATCGAACCACACCGGCTGCTGAGCCCCCGCCTGGAACCGCCCGGGGAGCAGGTAGACCGGACGGCGGTGAAGCCCCGTGTCTGTCGGGCCGGCGCCCTGGTAGTGTCCGTCGTGGTTGTGGATGAACAGGACGTACCGGCCGCTGCCGGCGGTGTTGCCGCCCACGTCGTAGATCGGGCACGGGGAGAGCGGATGCTGCAACGCCTCGCCGCCGTCGCGGCGCAGGAGCCGTTGCGGCCGGGTCCAGGTCTCACCGGCATCCTTGCTTTGCGACCAGAACGGGCTGCCCGCTGACGTGCGCATCACGCAGAACAGCCGCCCGTCCGGCAACTTCACGATGGACGGCTCCTGGCAGGCGCTGACCTCCGGATGGCCGGGGAATGGTACGGCCAGCGCGTTTTCGTTGGTGGCGAACCAGGCGATCTTGAGATCCTGCGGTTCGGGGTTCTCGTCCACATTCTCGAAGCGCATGAACTCCACCCGCGAGTCGGCGGAGATCCACGAGCGGGTGGGGTTCCTCCGTACCGCGAAGCTGGTCCAGCGGGTAATGCCGGCCAGGTACCGGCCATCCTTGCCCAACCGGAGCGGCTTCTGCCAACAGATGATGTTGGGCGGCATGCTCGCGTCGGGGTTATCGTTGATGCTGCGCAGGATGGGCACGTTCTGCGGCTGCGACCAGGTGTGGCCATTGTCGTCGCTGTAGATGCCGTGCAGCCAGCCGGTTGTGTGGAAGAACGTGTCGTGCTTGCCGATGTGCTGGCTGTAGAGCACGTAGATCCGGCCGGACTTGCTCACCAGCGGGTAGCCCCAGCTTGCGATGCGGCCCTGGCCGGCCTTCTTTGGACCGGCAATGATGCGCGGCTCCGACCAGGTCCGGCCTTCATCCGTGCTGCGGGCGAAGACGATGTGCTGGTCGGGCTGGGACTCGGCGGAGCTTTGGGTCCAGACGGCCATCAGCGAACCGTCCAAGCCATCGAACACCAGGAAGTGTTCGTTGCCGGTGTTGCTCACGCTTTGATCGCTCACCCGGGGGACGTAGACGATGTAGTCCGGCCGGGTGATCTTCAACTGCTTCTCAATGCGCGAGGCCAAATCCTCGGCGTCGCGGATAACGGCCGGACGAGTGGCTACCTGCGCCTGACCAGAGGCAGGGGCAACCGGTAAGGCCATCGCGGCCAGCAGTGTAAGGAGCTTCAGAAGAGAGATATTCCGCATCGATACAGCCCTTTCGCCATAATCTCGGCGGTTGACCATCCGTTCCCTCAGACGCTCAGCCTACCACCTTGGTTCGATCACGGCAAAGCCGTCGCGGCCCCGTGGGCTGCCTGGTTCATCCGTGGACGGATTGTGCTCGGGGTCGGCTGCGGAATGGCGGCCCTCGCAGCGAGCTGGTGCGAGATCGACAACCCGGGGCTTACCATGTTGCGGTTCGAAAAGGACTTTCTGCACTGAGCGGCGGACTTTCGCACTATCGTTCAGTACGCCCGGACAAGCTGACAGCCGGGATAGTAGAAACTGAGGATTTCGCTGGCGGTCTTGCCGCTTTGGGCCAGGGTGTTCGCGCCGTACTGACACAGCCCCCAGCCGTGGCCAAAGCCCCGGCCATCGGTGAAGAGGATCGAATCCTTCTGCACCACCGGCGTGAAGTGTCCGCTCTTGATCACGCGTCCGGTGGGATCGACGGTCAGCCGGAAATCCTCAACGTCGAGCGAGACCTGCCGGCCGGCGGCGTCGGAGACTGCGACCTGCACCGGGCGGCCTAATGGCGTCCGCTCGGTGATCTCCAGACCCACAATCGGCCCGATGGCCGCGATCCGGGAGTAGCGTTCACGCAGACGCTCGGTGATCTGCTTTTTCGGGATAGACACCGCCGGCCAGCGATACGCGGGCGATGGGCTGCAGAAATCGCAGCGCACGTTGCCGGCCAGCGGAGGATACTCCGGTTCACCTTTGCGGCGCGGCGAGATCCGGCTGCCCCCCCCACAGGTCGAGCTGAAATAGGCGGGAAAGATCCGTTCGCCCTCAGGGCTTGAATAGGCGCAGACGATTCCGCGGGTGTCGTGGACCGCCTTGACGCCTTCCGGCGATCGCGACTCAACATTGGCGCCCCGGTATACCTGGGAGCCCTCGGTCGCCAGCAGGTCCCAGTCCTGCCTGGGGCCATAGAAGCGCTTGTGGTACCAGGCAAAGGTGCGGGCGGCGATGGCCTGGGCACGTTGGGCGGCCGGCTCAAAGTCGGCGGGCAGTTCCGCCGGCACCACTCCGAGCAGGTAGTCCTCCATGTCCACGATGTTGAGCACCAGGGCGGTGGTGGGCGACTGACGGACGAATCGCAGCCGGCCGCGATAGCGGTGCAGACCTTCCGGCGTCTGCAGCCCAACCAGCCCCGCGGCGCGCGGCCGGAGTTCCAGCACGTCGGCGTCGAAAGTCCGCTCGCTGCTCGCGAATTTCACCACGCCGCCGGCAAACGAAACCGTCAGCGGCGTCGGATGGTCCATGGCCGCCAAAACTCTCCCGCTACGGGGGTCCAGAACGTCGAAGGGCTGGCTGATGGCGAGGAGACAGCCGGTCGCCTCGCGCAGCAGAGCCACGCGGACAGACCGGTCCAGAGCGGGGCCGGTGGCCGGGGGCCCGGATTTGTAGTCATCCGGGGAAGGCTGCGAAGTGGATGATGGCGAAGAATCGCAGGCGACGAACAAGGTCGTCAAGAGAAGCGCAAGCAGCGGAATGTGCCGGGGCTTCCTGCCGCCGGACGGCTGCATCATACGGATCCTCAATCAGTCTTGCGCAAGCTCAATCCAAGCTCCGCGAGCTTCTGCTTGACCTCATTCAGCGAGGTCTGGCCGAAGTTTTTTGCGGCCAGAAGCTCGGCCTCGGTCTTGTTAACCAGGTCGCCCACAGTAACCAGGTTGAGCCGCTGGAAACACTTCCGCGCCCGTCCGGAGAACTCCATGTCCGAGAGGAACTTGCCCAGGATCTCGGGCGACCCTTCGGGCAGGTTTCGCCGCGGGACGGCGGTTCGAGCCGCCGCGCTCGCGGGAAGGGCCTCGTCCTTGAGCTGTCCCAGGCGCAACCCCTTCTGTTTGAGCATGGCCTTGATTTCGTTCAACGAGGTTTCGCCGAAATTCTTGTAGGCCAGCAGTTCGGCCTCGGAAACCCGCAGCAGGTCGCCGAGCGTGTTGATGTTCATTTTCTTGAGGCAGTTCCGGCTGCGCACGCTCAATTCGAAGTCGGAGACGGGCGTGTCCATGATCGCGTTGCGCTTGGCCCGGGTACGCTCCTGGGTTTCGTCGTACAGCATGGTCATCGAGCTTTCGATGTCCTTGGCGAACATCCGGGCCCGAGGGTGATTGGGATATTCGCGCAAAATCCGGTCCACGCAGGCGAATGCCTCCTCGAATCGCCCATGATCTTCGTAAATGACGGCGAGATTCATCAGCGCATTGACATGGGCGGGCGTCTGGCGGGCCAGCGACTCGTAGAGCTTGATCGCCCGATCTTCGTCGCCGTACAGGTCATGGTTGTAGGCCAGCCGGAAAACCGCAGCCTGGTGGTTCGGGTCGCGCGCGACGGCGGTCTCATAGACATCCATGGCCTCTTCGATCCGCCCCTGAGCCTCAAGCAGCAAGCCTCGATGATAGTGCCAGTCCGCCGTATCGGCCCGTTGCTGATTCAGAGCAGCTTCGGCTTGATCCATCTTCCCGTCACGAATCAACGTGGCGACGTCGTTCATCTCGTCGTATCCTCAATACCAGTCAGGGAGATAGTGTGCACGGTTCGTCCGCGTCGGACCCCATTCCCGGGGACAGCGTTGAAAATTAATCGAATGAGTCAATGTAACAGATATTGTAGCACATGCAAGCGGTGGGCCAAATGCGGGGGTGGGCGGCCGGCGCCCCCATCGACAAGGACGTCAAAACCGATCCCTGATCCCGCCCCGCAATCGGAAGGACGAACAGGCGGGCGCCATCCGTCGCCCGAGGACTTGCACAATTCAAACATAACCACTATATATAGAAAGACTTATGGCCATCAGGCAAATTCATGTCATCATCAACCCCATCGCCGGGGCCTTCAAACAAGCCAGTGCTCTGAAGCACCTGCTGAGTCGACTGCGCGGCGAGGGTTTTATCGTCGAGGCCCTTACCACTGCCGCAGGGGGTGACGCCTGGCGGCTGGCGGCTGAGGCCTCGGTGCGGGCCGATGCGGTAGTGGCCGGCGGCGGCGACGGAACCGTCTGTGAGGTCGCCAACGGCCTGACCGGCTCCACGGTGCCGCTCATCATCTGGCCGACCGGGACAGAGAACCTGGTGGCCAAATCATTAGGGTTTAAACCCGATGCCGACCGGGTCGTGGCCTGCCTGACCCGCGGACACAACCGTCCGCTGGATGTCGGCGTTGCCAACGGGCGGTCCTTCCTGGTGGTGGCCGGAGTGGGCTTTGACGCGGAAGTGGTTCAACGGCTGGTCCGGACCCGGCAAGGCCACATCACCCATCTCTCCTATACGCTGCCGATCTGGCGAACCTTCTGGGAGCACCGCTTTCCGGCAGTCAGGGTGTTCAACGAAGGGCGGCTCTTCTGGGAAGGCCAAGGCATGGTGTTCCTGGGCAATATGTCCCGGTATGCCCTGGGATTGCCGGTGGTGCGCGATGCCCGCCCGGACGACGGTCTGCTGGACCTGTGCATTTTCACCTGCCGGCAACGTCGTCAGCTCATCGCCCACTCGCTGCGAACCCTGGTCAAGCGGCACATCGAACATCCGGACGTCCGCTATGCCCGGGTCCGACAGGTGCGGATCGAGTCGGCGGTGCCGGTTCCCGTGCAGTTGGACGGGGACCCGGCCGGCCTGCTGCCGCTGGACGTGTCCATCCGGGCGGGGGCAATCCGGGTCCAGATGCCGCCCATCGAGGCGAAGATGTAAGGTTTTCCGAAAAGGACGGGCGGGAGAAGCCATCACCGCATGGGCGACCCGCTCGGACCAGGAACCTCCCTGTGGGTGGCCCAGGTTCTGCGAACCTGGGCTCACGATTTTTGAGGACCACAAACACGCGAAGAACCACAAGCCATCAATACCCCCCCCAGCGGAAGAAATCGTGAACCCACCTTCCGAGAAGGTGGACCACCCGAGCCGACCCGCTCGGGCAAGGGATATCCCTGTGGGTGGCCCAGGTTCTGCGAACCTGGGCTCACGATTTTTGAGGACCACAAACACGCGAAGAACCACAAGCTATCAATACCCCCCCAGCGGAAGAAATCGTGAACCCACCTTCCGAAAAGGTGGGCCACCCCTAAAGTTCCCCCCAGCCACGCGAAAGGGTAAGATTCGCAGCCATGAACCAACAGCATTCTCCACAGCCGGTGCGGATCCGTGATATTCAGATCGGGCCGGGTTGCGGCCTGGTCCTGCTGGCCGGGCCGTGCGTCATCGAATCGCGCGAGCACACCCTGCGCATGGCCGAAGGAATTCGCCGGATTGCTTCAGCGGCCGGCGTGCCACTCATTTTTAAAGCCAGTTATGACAAGGCGAACCGCTCCAGCGCCGCCAGTTTCCGCGGCCCGGGTCTGGAGGAGGGTCTGGCCATTCTCGCCGAGGTCAAGCGCGAGACAGGCGTGCCGGTGGTATCCGACATTCACGAGGCCGCCCATGCCCGACCAGCCGGTGAGGTGTTGGATGTGCTCCAGATTCCAGCCTTCCTGTGCCGCCAGACCGATCTGTTGACTGCCGCCGGTCAGACCGGACGGGCCGTCAACGTGAAAAAGGGCCAGTTCATGTCCCCGGAGGAGATGCGTCTGGCCGTCGAGAAGGTGCGCGCCGCCGGCAGCCCCAACGTGCTGCTCACCGAGCGGGGAACCTTCTTCGGCTATGGCCGGCTGGTCAACGACATGACCGCCATCCCGCGCATGAGCGCGTACGCGCCGGTGGTGTTCGACGCCACTCATTCCTGCCAGTTGCCCGGCCAGGCAGGCACTCAGTCCGGTGGGCAGCCGGAGATGGTCCCCACACTGGCCAAGGCCGCGATTGCGGCGGGTGCCCACGCCCTGTTTCTCGAAGTGCACGACGATCCCCCCCGGGCCAAGAGCGATTCGGCCACGGTCTGGCCGCTGGATCAGCTCGCGGGGCTGCTGGAGGGGTGCGTGAAGGTCTTTGCCGCGCGAGGCTGAGGCAGCGTGCCGAAGACCCAGTCCCACAGCGGGGTGGTCACTCCAAAGCCGCGCTCCCAGTCCTGGTAATGATGCAGGGCGTGATACTTGACCGGGCCGCGCAAAAGAGGCACGCGCCACGCACCATGCCCGGCCAGGTGCACGAACTCGTACCAGACGTAGCCGGTCATCAACCCGGCTTGGAAGGCCAGGGCGGCATCGAGGTCGCGCAGCACCGCCAGAGCCAGCCCGAAAAAGGCCAGAGCCAAGGGGATGCTGCCCGACAAGGTCACGACGGAATGCTCCAGGTCGTGCGGCTCACGGTGATGTCGCAGGTGGGCCTGGTCTTGAAAGCGGCTCAGTGCCGGCCAGGGCATGGGCAGGTGCATGGCCCGGTGCAAGGTCCATTCCAGCAGGGTCCAGAAGGCCAGGCCGGCGAACCACAAGGCCGCCGTCGGGCCCAACCCGATCTGCCCCCGTGCCCCGACCCAGACCAAAAGACCCGTGATCACGGCCGGATACACCAGGAACGGCCGGGAACGCAGCAGCCAATCGCGGACCGCAGGTTTCATGGACAAGGCCCTCCAGTTAGAGCCTGATAGATCCCTCCGACCGGAACGTCGCGCAATTATAGATCCCCCAAACCTGCCCCCGTGCGATCTCGCCACACATCTTCGCACCCACCACCGGTAGCAGCCAGGCTCTGTACCGGCCGTTCGCGGCTGTCCCGTTCTCGGGTATGGGCTGGGCTCCGTACCGGCCGTTTTCCGGATAAAACCCCATCCCTCCACTCAACACCTTTGCCCTCTCCGCCGCCATGGGATAAAACATGGCCTGCTGAGTTTTTCGAAAGGCACACCCCGATGGCGGAACTGAAGACCTATCCCAAGCTAAGCCAGTACAAGACGGCGAAGGAACTCCAGGCA
>JAAXZI010000254.1 GCA_012719955.1 Phycisphaerae bacterium
CGCAACCACCAGTTCCGCTTCGCTCCACTGGTGGCCACTCTCACCTGGCCCCTCTCAGGGCCACTGGCGATTACCTGAGCGACAAACACATCTCCAGCCTTAGACTCACTCCGGCTTCAGCCGGGCTTGCGGTTGATGCCGACGGTACCCTCATCGGTTGTCCAAATCGTGAACCCACCTCTGGAAGAGGTGTGCCACCCGGCCCACCATTACCCGATTAGAGAATCAAACATCGTCAGAGGCGGGGGCGCGAAGATTCAAGCGATCAGCAGCGCGGCGGCCAACCACCAGGCAGGAACCTGCCCAAGTTGGCAACGGAAACCATATTATTCAGATCGTTCGCTCACTCAGATCGCTTCGCCGGCGCTTTTTCTTCGCTGGGCAGAAGGTCCTCGGTGATCGAATAATCCGGCAGCGTGGGCAGTACCAGCCGGCTGCCGGGCAGCCCGGTGTTGAGCTTGAGGTTCGAGAAGGCGGCGATGATCTCCTTGCCATCCTCTTTTTCCACGGTCTGCACCCTCACGGGCAGGGCTTGCCGGCGGTCGATGTAGAAGTGGACCTTCTCGTATTTCTTGTCCATCTCCGTGTCGGGCAGAGGCGTCAGCTCCAGGTGGTCCGTCTCCGGCGGGTCTTTGGGGGCGGGCGGAACCAGCTTGACGCTGAAGTGCCGGAGGATGTCCTCCTTTTTTTGACCGAACGGCAGGGGGAAGGGCCCCTGGCCCAGGCGGAACACTTCGCGCTTTTCACCGGGGCGGAGCACTTCGTGTTTGACGATGGTTCGGGTTCGCTCGCGGGCCTCGATGTAGAACCGGCCATCGAAAACATGCCATTCCTTCTTGTCGATGGCCCGGCCGCCTTGGGTGCTTCGGTCAAACCGGATGAGGAAGCGGGGATTGGGCTGGTCCTCCTTGAACAGCAGAACGCCCTCAAACCGCTCGGTGGATTCGAAGATGGGATCGCGCTTGATGAAGACCAGGTTGGTTTCGATGTCCTTGATCTCGCGCCCACGGGCTTCCAGGCGGTCGAGGATCTTCTCTGTGGCCGGGTCCAGCTTGGCGCGCACGGCAGGCACGGCGGCGGTCGGTTGTGCGGCCAGGCCGGCCGGAAAAGTCAGCAGGAATGCGGCACTGGCGATCAGAAGGGACGGCTTGGCGAGACGGCTTACATGGGTCATGACATGTCCCTCAAAATCGGTTCGCGAACGAATCCGCAGTAATGCAACAATGACTGCAACGTGGCTGATTCTATGGGCCAGGGTTGAGCTAAACAAGCGGAATCCGGCTGAGCTGTTGGTCCGCCGGACAAAAAGACAGGCGTCCGGCCGGGTTAATGCCCAACCGGACGCCTGGAAAGCTTTCAGCATTCACCACTCAGCATTCAGCTTGTGGTCAGCAGGGAGCTGACCGTGGAATGCTGATCGCGGGCCGCTTCTTAGAAGCCGCCCATGCCGCCCATGCCGCCGTGGCCGTGGCCGCCGGGGCCTGGGGCCGGTTTCTTCTCCTTGATCTCGCTGACGACCGCGTCGGTGGTCAGCAGCAGCGAGGCAATAGAGGCGGCGTTCTGCAGAGCCACGCGCTCGACCTTGGTGGGCACCAGGATGCCCATCTTGATCATGTCGCCATACTCGGCGGTGAGGGCGTTGTAGCCGAAGTTCTTGTCGGGATTGTCCAACACCTTCTGGGCGACGATGGAGCCGTCCAGGCCGGCGTTTTCGGCGATCTGCTTGATGGGGGCCACGAGCGCCCGGCGGACGATGTCCACGCCCGTCTTCCGGTCGCCCTGGAGCTTCTTGGCCAGATCGTCAAGGGCCTTCATCGCCCGCAACGGGGCCACGCCGCCGCCCGGCAGGATGCCTTCCTCGACGGCCGCCCGGCAGGCATGCATGGCGTCCTCGATCCGGGCCTTCTTCTCTTTCATCTCGACCTCGGTGGCCGCGCCCACGTTGATCTGGGCGACGCCGCCGGCCAGCTTGGCCAGGCGCTCTTCGAGCTTCTCGCGGTCGTAATCGCTGGTGGTGTTCTCGATCTCGTTCTTGAGTTGCTGGATGCGGCCCTTGATGGCGTTGGTGTCGCCGGCGCCTTCGATGATGGTGGTGTTGTCCTTGTCGATGGTGACCTTCTTGGCCTGCCCGAGATCGCGCAGATCGATGCTTTCGAGCTTGATGCCGAGGTCTTCGAAGATGGCCCGGCCGCCGGTGAGGATGGCGATGTCTTCAAGCATGGCCTTGCGGCGATCACCGAAGCCGGGAGCCTTCACCGCGGCCGCCTGCAGCGTGCCGCGCAGCTTGTTGACCACCAGCGTGGCCAGGGCTTCGCCTTCGATGTCCTCGGCGATGATCAGCAGGGGCCGGCCGGCCTTGGCGCCCTTCTCCAGCAGCGGGATCATGTCCTTCACCGCGGAGATTTTCTTTTCGTGGATGAGGATGTAGGGCTTTTCGAGAACCACTTCCATGGTCTCGAAGTTGTTCACGAAGTGGGGCGAGAGGTAGCCCTTGTCGAACTGCATACCTTCGACCAGCTCGACGTTGGTATCCAAACCTTTGCCCTCTTCGACGGTGATGACGCCATCCTTGCCCACCTTCTCCATGGCCTGGGCAATCTGCTTGCCGATCTCGGCGTCATGGTTGGCGGCACAGGTGCCCACCTGGGCAACCTGTTCGGTGCTGCTCACCGGAATGCTGAGCTTCTTGAGCTGCTCAGTGACGGCTTCCACGGCGGCTTCGATGCCGCGCTTCAGCTCCATGGCGTTGGCGCCGGCGGCCACGTTCTTGAGGCCCTCGTCATAAATGGCCTCGGCATAGATGGTGGCGGTGGTGGTGCCGTCGCCGGCCACGGTTGAGGTCTTCTGGGCGACCTCTTTGACCATCTGGGCGCCCATGTTCTCATAGGCGTCTTCCAGCTCGACTTCCTTGGCCACGGTCACGCCGTCCTTGGTCACGGTGGGAGAACCGAACGACTTCTCCAAGACGACATTACGTCCGGCCGGGCCGAGGGTCACCTTGACCGCGCGGGCCAATTGCTTGACGCCGCGACGAATGGCCTCCCGGGCCTCCATGTCATAAGCTATCTTCTTTGCTGCCATGCTTTTATATCTCCATCGGGTAAGACTGCTAATGGGTTCGTCTCATCGCCCGAAGCTGTCAGCGGTCAACGCTTTGCTCCCGGACGACGATCGCTCACCGTTGGGTTCGGTCGACCCTATTCCACAATGGCCAGAATGTCGTTCTCGTCGATGATGAGGTATTCCTCGCCGTCCACCTTGATCTCGGTGCCGGCGTAGCTGCTGAAGAGGACCTGGTTGCCTTTCTCGACCTGAAGCTTGCTGCGCTCACCGTTGTCCAGCAATTTGCCGTCGCCGACCGCCTGGACGATACCCCGTTTGGGCTTTTCCTTGGCCGTGTCGGGGAGGACGATCCCGCCGGCGGTCTTCTCTTCCGCTTCCATTCGCTTCACCAGGACCTTGTCACCCAGTGGACGAATCTTGACCTTTGCCATTACGAAAACTCCTTTCACTCGCTTGATCAGCAGCCGTTCTTCGTGGATCAGTCCTGTCACCGGTATGCCGGCCGCGCCGGGCGCGCATTTTCCGGTCAGGGAATCTTCAGGGGGGTCAAAGGCAAAGCGAGTGCCAAGCGTCGCGAGTTACTTATGGATAGTTGTAAATTTCGTATCTTAAGCATGTTACATTCCATGTGGCGACGGCGCTGAGGCCGGCTCACGGTCCTGTGCCCTGCCAGTTTCGGGACGACAGGGGGGCCTTGCTGTCAGATTGGCACGCAAGCGACAGGACGGCTTGCCAGGTTGAAACCGGCAAGGCCCGGGTCCGCCCGGACGGCTGCGCCTCAGAAACAGGAGGGGTCAATCAGCGGATCGCAAAACACGAAACCACCGCCACTACCGTCGCAGAAGGGATCCAAGAACGGATCGCAGGCGATGAAGTCTCCATCGCAAAATGGATCGAGGAAGGGATCGCAGGTGATGAAACCATCATCGCAGAAGGGATCCAGAAACGGATCACAGAACCCGTCATCGACGGTAGTGACTGTCAGGAAGGGGAAACCCGAGCCGAAGAAATCCGACAACAGGCAACTGGTGCCGGAACAGAAGGCTGCCAGCACCAACAGAATCAGCCATTTCCGCATGACCTTGATCTCCTCTGTCCGCGCGTCCCCCTCGTATCCCCGACGAGATGCATTTGCGGATTCTACCCGGGCTTCGGCCCCGGGGGAGATAAAAGATGGCAAATGCTGGTTTGTGGAGTCTCGGGGGCGACCGGCCGGGCTGATCGGGACGCGTGGTTCAGGGGCCCGGGCCCGGTCGGGTAGCCCAAACCTGCGGCCGTCACTGCACTTATTAAGTGCTCAGGCACAATGACCGATCTAAAGGGGGTAGAAAATCAGCCTGTCGAATGCTAGGCTTTGTACGGAAAAGCGTCTTCCATGCGCGACAGGGAGCGCAATTTGACTGAACCGTAAAAAGAACCCTCGGGAGGCCACTGGACCTTCACGAACGAGCCCGCCTGACGGGATGTTCCGGTTAAGGACACGCCGCCCACCTTGCTACAGGGTTCTGTCAAATGGCTCCCACCGGCATTACGGCAGATGCTTTTCCTTTTTTTGTGCGCCAAATCTTTATGGCAACGCTGGTTATCTTTGAGGACGCCGGCTATCGCAACCTGCTGCCACTGACCTACTGGCGGACGACGGCGGAACTGCGCACCGGATATCGCAGCCTGTGCGACTACCAGCGTGCGGTGATTCCTCACAATCGGTTGGTCCTATATTGTCGCAATCTCTTGGCCGGTGTGACCGCGGAGCGTTTTGGCGTGCCCGTGAACACCCGGCCGGCAGAGGACCGGGCTCTGCTGGTGAATGGGCGACTGCTGTTAACCGAGCCGCCTTTGGCCGGGCCGGCGCCGGCGGTGCAATGGGCGGGTGAGGTCGCCGTGGCGATTCATGCCGACGCGGCCCTGCTGGACCGGTTGAGCCCTGAGGTATTGCTGGATCCGACGGCCACCCACGACGTTCTGGCTGAGGTTCCCCGGTATGAGTTCGTGCCTTCGCCCCGCCTGATGCAGTATCCGTGGGATCTGGTCCACAGCAATCCGGGTATGCTCAACTGGTGCTGGGAGCAGGCCGGCCGGGGGGGGCAGATGGAAGGGCGGATCTACGAGGGGGCCCACGTGCTGAATCCCGCAGGCATTTACGTGGGCCGGGGCAGCGTGATCAAGCCCGGAGTGGTTCTGGATGCCGAGCATGGGCCCATCTATATCGACGAGAACGTGACGATCTCTCCGAACTGCAGCGTGGAAGGGCCGTGCTACATTGGCGACGGGTCGCTGGTCCAGCCGGGGGCCGTTCTGCGTGACGGGATGAGCATCGGCCGGCGATGCAAGGTGGGCGGCGAGCTTGAGTCGTCGATCATTCATGGTTTTTCCAATAAGCAGCACGACGGCTTCCTGGGGCATGCCTATGTGGCCGAATGGGTGAACCTGGCCGCGGATACTGTAAATAGCGATTTGAAAAATACTTATGGTCATGTTCGCGTGCCCATCAACGGCGTTGAGGTGGACTCGGGCCAGATGTTTGTCGGGCTCACCATCGGCGACCACAGCAAGACGGGCATCGGGCAGATGTTTCCCACCGGCGCGGTGGTTGGGTTCGGGTGCAACATCGCCACCTGCGAGTTCTCGCCGAAGTTCGTGCCTTCCTTCACCTGGCTGACCTGCCGGGGATCCTGTCCGTATGCGGTTGAGCGGTGCCTGGAAGTGGCCATCCGGGTCATGCAGCGCCGGCAGGTACAGATGACCCACTCGGAAATAGAGCTGTTCCTGAGCGTGCCGGCGTGTGCGTCCGAAAACGAGCGGCCCGTTGACGAAGCCTCGTCTCCCGAGGCTTGTTGCCCATGAGCTGTAATTCGCTTCTGAAAGCTTGACAGTCGCGCTCACCTCCACTATACTTGCAAGACTTAATAGCTCTCGTTTCTTCTGTCGTGTCAAAGACTTACGAACGGCCCTCTATTGCCAGGACCATGAAGCGTGGCTAAGCGAAAACCAGCAGCAAAGCGGGGTGGAGCGGAAGGAGCGGGTCGGGTGAAGCGTGCGTCCGGGGAGCGAGCCTCCTCACGCGGTTCTGCTGGCCGGGCGACGAAACCTGCGGCTGCGGGAAAGGGCTCGGCGGCGAAGTCTTCACGTGCCAAACAGGTCGAGCGGAAGGCGACGTCACGGCCTTCCCCGGCGGACAAGAAGATTGCCGCCCAGAAGCGGCGGGCCGAACGGCGTCCATCAGAGGCGGAGGCCATCCAGAACAGCCGTCGTGGCACTGACACGGGGGCGGTATCCGCGCATAAGGACAGCCGCGCCATTGCAGCTCTTCGGGCTGACAGTGAAGCTGAAGAGACCGAGATTCGCAAAACGCACCTCAGCGAAGCCGAGCTGGAGGAATTCCGGCAGTTGCTGCTGGAAAAGCGTCGCGAACTGGTGGGTGATATGAACAACCTGTCCGACGAGGCGCGTCGGACCGGGGCCCCAGGCGGGACGTTCTCGAGCATGCCCATCCACATGGCCGACCTGGGCAGCGATACCTGGGAGCAGGAATTAACCCTGGGGCTGATCGAAAACGAGCGGGGGTTGCTGCGCGAGATCGACGAGGCCCTGGACCGCATCCAGAAGAAGACTTACGGTATCTGCATGGCGACCAACAAGCCGATTGCGAAGGCACGGCTGAGGTTTAAGCCCTGGGCCAAGTACTGCATTGAGTATGCGATGAAGCGCGAGCAGGGGCTGGCCTGAGAATCCATTTTCCATGACCGATTCGATGAATGAACCCAACGCGCCAGCGAGGGGGCCTGCGGATGCGCCTGGGATGCCTGCGACGGGTTCCGAGAGGCCGCCGGGCCCGGTGAATCCCGATGCATCCACGAACGGAGCTGGCGGCGCGGCCACTTCCGCGCGCTGGCACCTGGCTTCGCATCTGCGGCTGTGGATTTTTGCGGTAGTGGGGCTGGCCCTGGACCTGGGAACCAAGCAACTGGCCTTCAGCCGGTTGAGTCTCGATCCTCATGATCCGGCCGGGGTGATTATTCCTAACGTGATGTCGTTCCGGCGGTCGCTCAATCCGGGTGCGCTCTTTGGCCTGGGCAAGGGGCTGGTGCCGGTTTTCATCGCGGCTTCGATCCTGGCCCTGGGGTTCGTCCTCTACCTGTTCATCCATAGTTCGCGGGATCGCCGGAGCCTGCACATCGCCCTGGGGCTGGTACTGGCCGGGGCGTTGGGCAATCTGTACGACCGGACCTTCGTTATCGCCGACGTGGTCAGAGTGAGGATGGTCAACCCGAACACGGGTAAGACTGTGACGGGTTATCACGCGGGCTCGATTATCGAGGAGGGCCCCCGCGGCATTCGGATCGTGGAAGGTTTGTTGGATCCCTCCCAGGGCGCCGATCCGCAGGTGGCGCAACATGCGGCTACCATCCCTCCCAGGTTGCAGCCGGAGCTTCGGCGGCAGGGGGTTGTTCGTGACTTCATCAAAATGGAGCCGCGGATCACTCTGCCGAAGGTCGGGACCATTCACATCTGGCCGTGGGTCTTCAATCTGGCGGACTCGTGGCTGGTGATCGGCGTCGGGCTCCTGCTGTTGAACTTCTGGTGGGACCGGCGCGCGGAGCAGGCGGCCGCCGCCGCTCCGAATGCTCCCTCGCCATGAGTGCGTCGTGGCTGCGGCGGGAATTGATTCACTCTGAGAGCTGGAGACAAGGCGAAATGGAGGGCAGCGCCGGCCGAGTCCCGCTCTCCTACTCTCTATCTCTTCGTCGCTCCATCTTGTAGACTGCCGCCCATGTTTGAGTGGTATACGGTTCTCATAGCCTCCCTGGGCGTGCTCTTCATCGGCATCGCCAAGGCCGGCTTCGGCGGCGGGTTGGGCATGCTGACCACGCCTATTTGCGTGCTGGCCTTCGGGGCGGGGGGGAAACCGCCTGCCTTTGCGGTGGGGACGTTGTTACCGCTGCTGTGCGCGGGCGACGCCTTTTCCCTGTACCACTACTGGGGCAAATGGCGGAAAGAGAATCTCCGCTATTTGCTTCCCGGAACGGTAGTCGGGGTTCTCGTGGGCGTGCAGCTTATCGACCGCTTCAGCGACCGGGGGGTGAGCATGGCCATCGGCGTCATTGCCGTGACGTTTGTGCTGTTCCAACTCGTCCGGGAGAAGATCTTCGCGATAGAAGGGGCCTTCGCGCCCAACCATCGGGTGGGCATTCCCTGCGGCATTACCACGGGCATCACCAGCACTTTCGCGCACGGGGCCGGTCCGGTGGTGAGCATGTTCCTGATCCCGCAGCGGATGCCCAAGGAAATCTACATGGGCACCAGCGTACTGGTTTTCGCGTGGGTCAACTGGATCAAAATGCCGTTTTTCCTGGGGCAGGGCATCATTACCCGCGAGACGCTGCTGACCGGCCTGTACTATTTTCCGCTGGTGCCGGTCGGCGTATGGCTGGGGGTATGGATGAACCGCAAGTGCTCCGAGCGGTGGTTTCTGCGGGTGGTGTATGTGCTGGTATTCCTGGCCGGTCTGCAGCTCATTTCGGGGGCAAACCTGGGCAGTCTGTTAAGCGGATGGATCAAGTAGCCTTGCAGGCGCGCTGGTGGCCCGCGGCGGCTTCGATGGCCTTCCATTTTTCCCGCCACTCGGGTTCCGGACGGCCGGGCCGGGCCAGGTATCCTTTCAAGAAGCGCAGCCGGTCGGTTCGGGTCAGCGTGCGGCAATGCTCGACGCTGCGGGCGAGACGGGCCAGGGCCCGGATTTCGGCGGCCTGGCTGGCGTGTCGCACCTGCCGGACGCCATCGAGGTCGACGAGCAGAACGCGCGGCGCGGCCTGGGCTGTCGGATCCCATTGCACCATGACGTTGGGGGCCTTCAGATCGCGATGAATAAAGCCGCGCTCGTGCAGCCTGCGGAGCACGACGATGAGCGCGCGGGCGATCTGGGCCTTCAGTTGGAAGGCCCTGGCCGGCTCCATTTCGCGCAGCTCAACGGCCAGCAGTGTGTCGAGATCGTGGGAGTGGCTGATGTATTCGGTGATAAGGAAGGCGTCCCTGGGCCGGCCGAGCACGCGCCGCTCGACCACGGCCAGCGGCCGGGCGGTGGGAATCTGACGGTTCAGCAGGGCGTTGGCCAGCCGCCAGTTGCGCATGGGACGCGATGGCCGAAACAGCAGAGCCACGCGTTTGAGGAAGCTCCGCGGGATGGATCGCTTGCAGATGACGTCGATACTCTGGCCGGTTTTGTCGTCCAGCCGCGTGCGGTACACAAGGGCCGAGGGGGAGTCTTTGACCACGTATTCGCGCCGGGCGCCGCGGATCCAATCCTCCGGGCATTGCAGCCAATGCTGCCACTGCTCCATACTGAAGCGCGCCCGGGACGCGGGTGAACCTTCGACCGCATGTTTGGCTTCGAGGAACACGTGGGCGCGCCAACCGCGGGAGAGGCGGAGTTTCGCGAAGTAGCGTCCGGTGCGCAGGGCTCGCCGATCGCGCTTGGCGTAGAGCGCGTTCGCGTGATCGATGGCCGCACGCTCCATCTGGAGAAGAATCCTGCGGCGGCCCTGGATCCAGGCTCGGGTGTCGTTTCCCAGGAGGTGATATCCGCCGACCGGGGCGGCGGTAGCTGCCTGCTCCGGCGATGATGAAGCATCGGAGCGACTGCCGGCGGCGGACTTGGCTTTCCCGATCACGTGGCGCCATTCAAGGTACCGACTCAGGAAGCGAACGCGATCCATGACGGTGGCATGGGTGCGGAACCACTGGTTGAACTGGGCCAGGTTTCGCAACATGCTCTGTTCATCGACCGTGCGGTTCGTGCGAATATTAATCAGGTCCACAAACAGGGCCCGGCAAGGGGTCTGCCCGCTGGATTCGATGAGCACGTTTCCGGCGTGCAAATCGGTATGTTCCAGACCGTTCTCATGGGCCGAGGCGATGAGCCGGGCGGTTGCGTCGATCACCTCGTTGCGAAGGCGGCGGGCGTTGGGCGCGGTGTTATCAATCTTGCTCCAGAACTCGTTCAGCGCCACGGCGTGGGCCAGCCCCAGCGTGATCAGAATGCTGACAGGATCTCGTCCGCGGAAAGGGGCGGTGCCGACCGCAATGGGTGCGACGGTGTCGATTCCGTGGGCGGCGGCGTAATCGGCGACGCATTTTTCGCGGATGGCGTCGGGGCCAAGCAGCCAGCGGCGTATTCGAGGCCAGGAGCGCCCAGGTCGGGAGATCTTGGCGAACAGCAGGTGTTGACCCCACTGAAGGCGCCACACCTGGCGTCCGTCGTTCGTCTTGATCAGTGTGGCCCGCGGATCATCCTTCAGATTCAGCCAATCGGGGCAGTTGTCGGTGTCCAGCAAGTCGACCCAGTCGGGCCGAATCTGCCAGGTCCACCGGCCTGAGGAGCGTTTGACCCACTCTGAGCCAGGCGGAGGCGGCGTCCCTGCCGCTGATCCACCCATGGGTGTACGGGCACCTGACCCGCACAAGGCGGTGTCATTGCTGAGATCCTGGTGAAATCGGAGATTGATCAAGTCCATCGTCTGGTGAGCGGAACCCACCCGCCCGGGTGCATCACAACAACAGTCAGGGCTGAATCTTACGGAGAACCAAGTGTAACCGCAAGCGAGGTTTTGTGAAGCGTGTATGCAAATAAGGTTGGTATGCGGCAGCGGTTTGGGGTGATGAAGAAGCTTTTCGGTACGTTGACTAGGGTGGGTACCTGAATAGTATTCGGTAGTGTTCGAGGTCCAGGCAATCCGATGCCAGTCTGTCAGCCGGTGAAAGTACGTTCACCTCTGGCTGGAATCTTCTCGCCCGACGAGGGGCGCGGCGGGCGAGGACGCACTCAACCATGCTTTTCAACTCCATGCATTTTGCGGTTTTCTTTGTGGCGGTCACCGCCGCTTTTTTTGCCATTCCGGTCAAGCTTCGTCCGCTGCTGCTGCTGGGGGCCAGTTATTACTTTTACATGAGCTGGGAGCCCGGCTATGCGGTGCTGATTATCTTCACGACGCTGGTCTGTTACGCGTGCGCCCGGGGCCTGGAACGGGCGACGGCGCAAACCGTGCGAAAAGTGCTGCTGGCGGTGGGGGTGTCCTGCGGGCTGGGCGTGTTGTTTGTGTTCAAGTACTTCAACTTCGTGGGGCAGGCCCTTCGCGACGCGCTGGGTCTTGTTCATGTGCAGGTGGATTGGCCGCTTCTGGAAGTGCTTCTGCCGGTGGGGATTTCGTTCTACACCTTCCAGGGCATCGGCTACATGGTGGACGTTTACCGGCGAAACATTCCGGCGGAGCGAAGTCTGCAGCGGTTCGCGTTGTTCAAGGTTTTCTACCCGCAGCTTGTGGCCGGTCCGATCGAACGTGCGGGGAACCTGTTGCCCCAGATGGCCCTGGACAAGCCCTGGGACACCGGGCAGGTCTGGAGCGGTCTTCAACTGATGCTCTGGGGGTTGTTCAAGAAGGTGGTGATCGCCGACCGTGCCGCCATCTACGTGGATGCCATCTACAACGATGTGGCCGGACACTCCGGCCCCACGTACCTGCTGGCCACGTATCTGTTTGCCTTCCAGATTTACTGCGATTTCTCGGGCTACTCGGATATAGCCATCGGTTCGGCCCGCGTGCTGGGGGTGGACTTGATGCAGAATTTCCGGCGGCCGTACTTTGCGACGACCATCCCTGATTTCTGGCGCCGGTGGCACATTTCGCTGTCCACGTGGCTTCGCGACTACCTGTACATCCCGCTGGGGGGCAACCGTCAGGGCGTGTCGCGCATGTATCTGAGCCTGATGATCACCATGTTTCTGGGGGGAATCTGGCATGGGGCCAACTGGACGTTCCTGATCTGGGGCCTGCTGCAGGGCGTGATGCTCTGCGCCTCCAAGGCGACGCTTCCCGCCCGCGATGCGCTGGTGGCCCGGCTGGGGCTGCCGTGGCAGGTCGTGCAGGCCTGGCGCATGGTGGTGACCTTCCACCTGGTGTGTCTTTCGTGGGTGTTCTTCCGGGCGAATACGGCGGGGGATGCCTTCTATATCCTGACGCATCTGTTCGACGGCTGGCCGCGGTTGTTCTTTGATGGCATGGTGATCTGGCACGTTCTGCCGGCCATTCTCCTGTTGTTGATCGTTCAGGTGCTTCAGTCGCGCGGGTCGGTGGCGAACCGCCTGAGGGCCTTGCCGGCGCCGGCCCGTCTGGGCGTGTACGTGACCGCGGTATTTTCCATCGTTCTCTTCGGCGTGGACTTTGGCAGCCAGTTTATTTACTTCCAGTTCTAGGGAGTCGGAAGCGAGAGGAAGCGTATGTCTCCACACGACGCGGACATCGCGATGGCAGGTTCGGTACTCCCGGCGCGTCGAAGTCACGAGCGGCCTCGTAACGGGTTGCGCGGACGCCGAAGCATGTGGCTCATGGCGGCGGCGTTCTTGGCGGCCGTGGTGCTGCTGGATCGGGGTATTTTTCTGTTGCTGGACAGGGCGTTCCGGGAAGTGGAGGTGGGCGCCTTCGGGGGGATTATCAATCACGCGCGCAAGGCCCGCGCGGAGGTGGTGGTGCTGGGCAGTTCACGGGCCCTGCGCCACTACGACACCGCCCTCCTGCGCGATCGGCTCGGGAAAACGGTGTACAACGCCGGCTGCGATGGTCAGGGCTTCCCTTACATGCGCGGGGTCATGGACCTGCTCCTGCGCGACTACACGCCGGAGCTGTTCATCATCGACGTGGATCCGACTTTCGTCGTCGACCCCGACCCGTACCTGGATCGAGCCACGCTGCTGGCGTCATTCCTGGACGAATCCGAGGTGATTCGTGAAATGATTTACTCGCGCGGGCCGCTGGAGCGTTTGAAATATCTCTCCAAATCCTTTCGGTACAACGGCCGGGCGTTGCCCATCCTGCGCGACTGGGGCGTGCCCAACCGCTCGGACGCCGGCTATGAGCCGGTGGACGGCCGCATGAACCAGGCCCTGGCGAACATGGCGCTGCCCCCGATGGAGGGCAAGCGGCTGGACCCGCGAGACCTCGAATTGCTCGCTGACATGATTCGGGCGGCGCGGGCCGCCGGCAGCCGGGTGGTGCTGGTCAATTCTCCCAGGTACGGTGCGGACTTTGATTCCTGCTCGATCCGGCGTGCCTGCTTCGAGAGCCTGCAGGCCGTGGCCGACCGGGAGGGGGTTCCCTATGTTCGTGTCTGTCTGGACTGCGTGCCGGAATTGCGCGACCCGGCGATGTTCCTCAACCCGGCCCACCTGAACCGCGAGGGGGCGGCGCGTTTTAGCGCCATGGTGGCCAGCCGGTTGGACGACATGGGGCTCTGCGACGCCACGGGCGCACGTTCCGCCTCCCAGGCGGACTATTCTCGCTGCCGGCGCTGTCGACAACCGCAGGCACGAGGATCCAATCCACGGGATGAAGATCCACCGGCCTAATGCCATTTCCAGTACACCAGTCTCTCGGCGGATCAGGCGGTCAAGATGCCCTCCCCGCAGAATTCAATTCAGGCGGGCAAGATACCCGCCCTCCAGAACCGCCGACCGGCGTTGTTGGGGGGGGCATCCTGCCCGCCTCGTGGGCCGAAGCGCGAGACTCCCGGACCGAGAAGGGCACCAGTCATGCCGACAGTTCCAGCGCGGCTTTCGCGGATCTCTTGACCTCCCGCCTGTGCGATCCGAAGATGCCGACGGCGGGCGTTTGCGCCCGTGCCGAGTTGTGCCGGAGGTGCCAAAGCGAACCGGGTTTGAGCATGTCCGATACCAATGCCGTCAAATGGCTTCGCGCGCAGGGTGTGAAGTTTCAGGTGTTGACTTACGCTTTTACGGAGGTTGGGGCCGACCTGGCCGCCGCGGGCGTAGGCCGGCCGTTGGAGGCCTGCTGCAAGACGCTGGTGGTCAAGGCCGCCGGACCGAGTTTTCATGTGGCCATCATCCCGGGCGACCAGCGTTTTAACACCCGCAAGATGGCCGCGGCCGTGGGGGTCAAGTCGGCGGATCTGGCTGATCCCGCCGAAGCGGAGAAGATCACCGGCTATCATGTGGGCGGCATTTCCCCCTTCGCGATGCGCCGCAGGCTGCCCACCGTGATCGAGGAGTCGCTCCTGGCGCTGGACACCATTCTTGTGAACGGCGGCCAGCGCGGCGTGCTGGTGGAGATGGCCACGCAGGACGTCGTACGCCTGCTTGACGCCCGTCCGGCCGATCTGTGCGGGTGACCGGTTCTCCGTTTTCCAAGCTGATGCCGGGACTCTATAATGGCGGCCGCACGCGGTGCCTGGCAGGCGCCTTGACCGGCGCGTGGTGGTTGGCGCGCTCGTCCGGCGCGTCGAGGAACATTTTCCAAGGATCATGTACGTTCTGTGAAAGGTGACCGATGAGACAAGCGTTTCGACTGACCATGGTTGCGGCGGCATTTGCGGCTCTGATTCTTCCCGGCCTGGCGGCCGAGAAGCCCGCGGAGAAACCGGCGGAGAAGGCACTCACCCGGCTGCTGATCGTGACCGGCCGGGATGTGCCCGCGCACAAATGGCGCGAGACCACCCCGGTGCTGCGCGAGCACCTCGAAGCCACCGGCGAGTTCGAGGTGGTGGTCAGCGAGGAACCGCTGGTCCTGGAATCTTCGGCGCTGGACAGCTACGACGTCATCCTGCTGAACTACTACAACTGGGAACGTCCAGGAATTACCCCTAAAGCCCAGGAAAACCTTCTGAAATTCGTGAAGGGGGGCAAGGGGCTGGTTTCGTTCCATTTCTCGTGCCGGGCCTTCGAGCACGAGTGGCCGGAGTACCGCAACCTGATCGGCCGGATCTGGACCACCGGTTCGGGCCACGGGCCGCGGGGGAAGTTTGAAGCGAAAATCAAGGACCGGGAGCACTTCATCACCCAGGGCATCAGCGACTTCCAGGCTGACGACGAGCTTTATGCGAAGCTGGTCGGCGACGCGCCCATTCATGTGCTGGTCGAGGCGTATTCCGAGTGGAGCGGGCGGGTGGAGCCCTTGGTCTGGACGCTTGAGTACGGCAAGGGCCGCGTTTACAACAATGTTTTCGGCCACGACGTGAAAGCCTGCCGCGACCCGAATTTCGCGAAGCTGCTGCAGCGCGGGACGCTGTGGGCCGCGGGAAAAGACGCGAAGTGACGCGCGAGAAAAGATGCGAAGTGGCAACGGTTGCCCGGCGGTTTTTCAGGGCGCGGTTTTCCAAATGACCGCGCCCAAACAACGGACAAGAGGACCACGGACCCGGCAAGGGAGGGCGACCGGAGCGGAAGCCCGAACCAACGACTGATATCATGCCCTGGGGCCCTAGATGGTGGGCGCGGCCCGCGCCGGGACCTCGGTGGTCTTTTGTGTCCTCGGTAACCGATCCCTTCCCGGCGGCGCTGTATTCTCCTGAGGGTTTCCATGCGTAAGTGGATGGTTTTGTTTCCGGTCCTGGCGTTGTGTGGCCTGGCCCAGGCCGGCGGTTCACGGGGGGTATACCCGGTTTTCGGTCGCAGCGTGCAGATCGATCCGCATTTCGGGCGCTATTTTCAGGACCGTTCGCCGGCCAGCAGCGCGTCGGAAATCCGGGTGAACGGCTACCAGGTTGTCCGGTACATCGTGACTGCCGATAGCCTGATCAATGGCGCGTTGATTGACGCCTTCCACCGGGAGGGCATCGGCGTCTGGTATGCCACCTTCGGCAACGGAACCTACTCGCGCAAAGATCTGCCCGCCGGGTGGGAGGCCTGGCGGATGGTCACGCGCAGCGATCTGGCGGGCCAACCGCTCCAGGACGGCTACACCCGTCTGTGCCTGAACCATCCAGGCTACCGGGCGTGGAAGAAGTCGCGCATCGCGGAGACGCTCAAGGCCTTTCCCTTCGACGGCGTAGACATCATGGAACCCCACTGGCCGGAATACCCCGGCCCGGTGAGTCCGGCCTTCGCCTGTTTCTGCGAGACCTGCCGGACCTCCTTTAAGAAGCAATTCCCTCATCACGACGACCTGCCGGACATCATGGCCGCCGATTCGCCGCGTTCACCGGCCAGGAATCCGGCCCTGTGGCGCGACTGGCTGGCATTTCGCCAAGCCAGCCTCACGGTGTTCCTGAACGACTTGGTCAACGGCCCCGGGGGCATCCGGGAGGTGGCGCCGCAGGTGAAGGTATGCACGTGGACGCTGGCCCTGCGCGGGCCTGACGGCGTCCAGCGCATCCGCGACGACAGTGGCGAGGATGCCGGCGAGATCGCCCGGGTGGTCAAGCCCGACCTGCACTGCCTGCAGACGCATTGGCCGGACTGGCTCGTGCCCGATCTGCTCGCGGACTACGTGAAGGGTTATCGTCCCTTTGTCGATCAGATCCGGGCGGCCGTTCCGACCCAGCGGCTCCTGTTTCAGGCGGATATCGGCTCCAAGCCCGAGAACCGGCGCAGTTGGACGTGGATTCGTGATTTCGAGCGGACCTCGGAAGAGCTGGGTGTGACCAGCACCACCTTTTACGAGTACACCATCGGCGACTACACGTATACCGATCCGCCGCGGATCGCCGACACGCGGGTATCGCCGGAAGGGGTGGAGCTGTATTTCAACCGGCGGCTGGATGCCGCGTCGGCGCGGGACGTGAGCCGGTACGCCATTTCCCCCGGCCGGGTGATCGGCGCGCGCGTGGATGGCAATATCGTGACCCTGGCCCTGGCGGACGTCCGGCCGGGGGCGGCGTGCAAGCTGACAGTTCGCGACCTGCGCGACTGCCCGGAGCTGCGCCTGTTCAAGGATCGCCCGCCGGCGGTGCTGGAATCACAGACCGTCGAGTTCCGGGCCTATGCGCCCGCCGCCGGGCCGATCATCCAAGCGCACGAGGTGATTGCCCTGCAGCGCGAACCGGAGGATCCCGCCACCGGCCGGTACGACTGGGGCCCGTCGGTTATGTACGACGGGACGCACTATCGCATGTGGTGGACGCGGCTGGGAGGTTCCAATCGGAAGCGATTTCCCTACGCGGCCACCCTGCCGGACGGTGAGCGTTTCGAATTCACCTATCCCGATCGCGGCGACCGGATCTACTACGCGGAGAGCCGGGATGGCGTTTCGTGGCAACTGTCGGGGCCGGACTACAGTGGTCCGCGCGAAGAATTCGGGCCGGATGCCTCCGGGCCGCTGATGGTGTTCGGGCCGGCCGAGAGCGAGCGGGAGCGTATGCACATAGGCTGCCCGTCGGTGATTCGGGTGGATGGTACCTATTACCTCTACTATGAGGCGGCCTGCGAGTTCAAGCTGTTCCGCTCGCCGGACGGCCAGATCCGGGTGGGCGACGAGTATCACAACGGCGTGTTCGTGGCCACTTCGCAGGATGGCCGGACGTGGCGCCGCCATCCCGAGGATGCCCGTCCCCAGCCGATCGTGGTTCCCCCCGAGGCCAATAAGCAGCACGGACGGCAGCGCTACGGCCTGGGCCAGCCCTCGGTGTTTTATCGCGGGGGAAAGTTCGTGATGCACTATGTGGATTCGTGCACCGGCCCCGGCGACTTCCAGGTGCGCCTCGAGGCGGACAATCCTTATTTTCGCAATCCGCGCATCTTCCCGAAGACGCCGGGCGCCAAAGCGCCTGCCGGGCTGCCGGCAGGCAGCGTGGCCCGTTTCGCGCAGGTGGATGTGAAATATCTTGACGACGTCTGTTACCTGCTTCGCCCGGCTTACGGGACGGGGCGGCTCGGCCTGCTCGGCACGCGCAGCGGGGTCTTCGACGCGGATGCCGCCGCGCGCCTGCCGCAGGAGGTGTATCCCCAGATCGATGTGCCCGATCCGCGCGGCGGGGAGTATCGTGAGCGGCTGTTCCCGCGGTTCCTGACCGATCCGCACGGTCGCATCCTGGTGCAGGACGGGTATGTCACCATTTACTACGCTGCCGGCCGGGGCTTCAAAGAGGCTGCGTACACCTGGGATCTCCACCGAGCCCGGGTCGCCGTCCGGGATCTCACCATTTGCGTGAGTGCGCCTGCTCCCTGATAATCGGGCCTTGTGGATTGCGGCCATCGAGCCGTACTGCTTCGAGTGAGACTGCAATCGGATTTCAGGAGGAAACCCTCATGCCTACCACCAGTGAGAATCTCAAGATCGCATTTGCCGGTGAGAGCCAGGCCAACCGCAAGTATCTGGCCTTTGCCCGAAAGGCCGAGCAGGATGGTTTTCCCAATGTGGCTCGCCTGTTCCGCACGACCGCGGAGGCCGAGACCATTCACGCCCAGGCTCATCTCCAGAACATGGGAGGCGTGGGGACGACCGCGGACAACCTGAAGGATGCTATCGCGGGCGAAACCTACGAAGCCACCGAGATGTATCCGCCGATGGTCGAGCAGGCCAAGGCTGAGCAGCATCGCGCCCGGAACATGCTTGCCTGGGCCGTGAGCGCGGAGGCGGTGCACGCGAAGCTGTACAAGCTGGCCCTGGAGGCCGTGCAGCAGGGTAAGGACCTCTCAGAGACTCGCTTCTATCTCTGCCCGATCTGCGGCGACATTGAGCTGGGCAACCCGCCTGAGACGTGCCCGATCTGCGGGGCCAAGGGCGAGAAATTCGTCCAGGTCTGACGCCCTTTCGCATTCCATGCCCGGCCGGTCGGTGGTTTGAGGCTACGGCGGGATACCCGGCCGGCCGCCCTTGTGTGCCGGAGCCGTGCGGGCCGATTACAATGAGAGGCGCGAAGGATCACGATGACCGCCTCAGGCACGATCGACATCCAGTATGCCGGTACTTTCGTCGAGCAGCGACGAATCGGGCAGGCTATGTTCACGATCGGCCGGGCGGAAGACAACGACCTCGTGCTGGCGGATCCGACCGTTTCGCGCGAGCATGCCCGCATCGAATCCGTTGATGGACGGCATGTCCTGGTGGACGTCACGGGCCGCGGACGCACGGTGGTGAACGGGGAACCCGTCGACCGTCACGAGCTGCGTTCCGGGGATCAGATCACCATTGGCCCCTACACCCTGCTCTATCGGGCCCGGCCGGCGTCCGCCACCCGGCCGGAAATGGCCCGCACGGAGACCTTGCTGGCCTTCTCCCCCGTCGGCCTGTCGCTGGTCGACCGACTCATGCCGTTGCTGGCCCGGCCGGCCGACCCCTTGCGCCCCGAGGACGAGTCTCGGGCCTTGCCCCCCGATCTCAGTCCGGTCGAGACCCGTCTGTGGGAGGTCGCATCCCGGCTGCGAACCTGTGGAAGCAACGCCCAGGCTGCCCAATGTCTGTTGCACGAGGTGATGGAGCTCATTCCGTCCGACCAGGGCCAGGTTCTCTATCCTGGTGAGGGCGAGAGCGTCACCGTGGTCGCCGCCATGCCGGATGAGGATGAGGAGAGCCACGAGCCGCTCAGTGCGTCGGTGGTTCGCCAGGTTTTGGCCACTGGGCAGGCGCTGGCCTGCCTGGATGTGACGCGGGATCGCCGCTTCCGGGCCAGCATCAGCCTGGCCGGCCGGGGGGCCTCGAGCGTGATGGCCGTTCCGCTGATTGTGGCCGGCCGGGTGGCGGGGACCATCTGCCTGTTGCGCGAAGATGAAGCCGCCCAGTATTCGGCGGCCGACCTTGAGCTGCTGTCGGCCATCTCGCAAGTGGCCTCGGCCGCGCTCTCGCCGACCATCGCCCAGCCGGCCCGAAGTCAGGCCGGCCAGCTCCGTCGTCAGGCCGATCTGCCGTATCCGCTTGTGTATCGCAGCGGGATCATGCAGCGCGTGGTTCAGCAGGTACTCAGGGTGGCCGCTACCGATGCCACGGTCCTGATCACCGGGCCGAGCGGCTCGGGCAAGGAGCTCATTGCCGCCGCCATGCACTACGGTAGTCTGCGCAGCGGCGGGCCGTTCGTGAAGGTCAATTGTGCGGCCATCCCCGAGACGCTCATCGAGAGCGAGCTTTTCGGCCACGAGCGGGGCGCCTTTACCGATGCTAAGGCCGAGCGCAAGGGGCGTTTCGAGCAGGCCGATGGCGGGACGCTTTTTCTGGATGAGATCGGCGACATGTCGCTGGCGATCCAGACGCGCCTGTTGCGGGCTCTGGAGACACGGCAGATCGAGCGAGTGGGCGGCACCGCTCCCATTCATGTGCGTGTTCGCTTGATCGCCGCCACGCATCATCACCTGCCTACCCTCGTGCGACAGGGCAAGTTCCGCGAGGACCTGTGGTATCGTCTGGACGTGGTGCGTATTGACCTGCCGCCGCTCAAGGATCGGCTGGAGGACGTGCCGCTGCTGTTCAAGACCTTCGCGGAGTCCTTCGCGGCCAGCATGCAGGTCCCGCCGGTTCGGCTCAGTGAAGAGGCGTTGGGCAGGCTGACGGCGTATGACTGGCCGGGCAATGTCCGCCAGCTCCGCAACCTGGCCGAACGGCTGACCGTGTTTCACTCCGGCGAGGCGGTCTCGGGGGAGACGGTCATGGCCACGCTGGGGCGTCCGGAAGGCGGGGGGCCCGAGGCGACCCGATCGGAAGCTCAGGCGGCGCCCTCGCTGCATAGCCATGAGGGGCCCATCCGTCCTCTGGCTGAGGCCAGAACGGAATTTGAGCGGGCCTACATTCGCCGGGCGCTGGAGGAGACGGGCGGCAATATTACCCGTGCCGCGGAGCTGCTGGGCCTGGCCCGCGAAAACCTTTCCCGCAAAATCAAGCAGCTCGGACTGTGATAGGCTCGTCACGCTGTGATGTTTTCATCACGGATGCGTGTGATGGTTTTGTCACACCTCATTTTGCGGGCTTAGCTGTGTTGTTCATAAGGTATTGTCGTGCCGTTGTTTATGGATTTGTGGTTGGGATTTCGAGGTCTGGCACGGGGATTGCTAATCTTTTTGGCGGAATCATCCCAGCGGTTGCTGGGGGATGAAAGCGGAAAGAAGAATATCCCGACCATCGCTCCCGCTTCCTTAGGCCGAGCACGGAAGGCCTTCTGAAGCGGGTGCGATTCTTTTTGGGGTTAGCCGGCCCGATTTGCTGTTCATGAGCCTGCGTGATCGACGCGGGGGGCGGAGGTCGCCGGACGAGCCTGGGGGCCGTCGGCAGGCGGAATGCTTGATTTGACATTCTCAGGGGCATAGAGTGCCGGTTGATGAGCACACACCTTGCGAAGCACGCCGTTTGGATTCTTTTTGCGCTTGTGCTGTCGGCCTGTTGTGGTTGTCCGTTAGAGCAGCCGACCCTGCCTCCCGATGGCAATGTGGACGTTGATCCGATCACATTTCCGAGCAAGCGCGTCAGCGGTGAACCGAATGACACGTTCGATCAGGCCATTGAAGTATTGTTCAGCATCTCGGACAAGGCCCGTCTTTCCGGCACTATCAGCACTGCGGAGGATGTCGACGTCTATGTTCTGGGGCCGCTGACGGCTGGCGACCGGATTGTTATTGACGTTGGCACGTCGGGCGATCTGGACGCCACTATTGCTCTTTTTGATGAGGCGGGGCGGATTGCGTTTGAAAATGACGACCGCAACCTCAGCCTTGGCCAGCTCGATCCGTTTCTCAATGACGTGATCCGGCGGACCAGTTCAGTGTATTTCCTGGCGATTGCATCCGCTCCGCTGGGTAACCAGGACATGCGCACCGGCGCTTACACGATCAACATTCAGCTTGCCCGCGGCGGCCAGCCGCCTCCGACCGCCGGCCAGATTGTGCTGTTGGATTTCACCGGAGGCACGCTCACCATTCCAGACTACCAGACGTACACGGTCGGGCCTTTTGACGCCGCTGATATTGATCCGGCCTATGCGGGTCTTACGCCGGTCATTCGCCAGCAGGTGCGGTCCACGGTGTTGGAGAACTTCGCGGGCCTGGCCATGGAGGTGCGCGTGGCGCCGGGCGACCCGCTGCCGGCCGCGGGAACCTTTTCGCGCGTTCTGTTTGGCGGCAAAAACCCCGGTGCTTTCGGGATATCTCAGCAGATCGATCCTTACAATCGGGACCCCGCCGACAGCAGCATCATCTTTACGAGCATGTTTACCCCCGGCCGGTTCGGGCGGTTGCTCAGCCCCGAGGAGTTGGGCATCGCGATCGGCAACGTGGCCACCCACGAGATCGGGCACCTGCTGGGCCTCAACCACGTGGCCAATATTGCGGACCTCATGGACACCACGGGCGGAGCGAGTACGCTGTTGCTGGACCAGGAATTCCTTTCCTCGCCGCTGGATGACTCAATTTTCCCTATTGGTCTGCAGGACAGCCATCTTCTGCTCCTGGAGACGCTGGGACCATCCCGGTAGGGCGTTCTTCAATAAAACAGCGTCAGAATCAGGTTGGGCTCCGCGTGCTTGCCCTCCCAGATGCCCACCGTGCTATTCGCGAATTTGATTTCGATTTCCGGGTTCTGCTCGAGCCAGTCGTTTACCTGCTGGTCCAGGTGCGCGATAGCGCCGTTGGAGAGACGGGCATGAAAGATGCGCATGCGCGTCGCTCCGCTGGCATCCGGACGCGGCGGACGGCGCGAGACGGTGGCTGCGGTTGAGACGGGCGGTGGAGACGTGGCAATGGCCGGCGCCGAGGAATCGAAGGCGACTTCTTCGAGGGGAACGCTGATCGGTTCGTCGGCGGGGACAGACGCGGCGTCGCCGTCGTTCTTTTTCTCCGCCAGGCAGACAGCACAATAGATGGCCCCAGCCCAGTAACCGGCCAGGCGTCGGTCCAGATGTTCGGGGTAAATGGTTGCGCCGCAAGCGGTACAACTCAACAATGGTTCCGCGGGGGAAGTGGTGCTCATGGCCAGCAGCCTCCTCTCTGACGGGCTTCCTGGAAGTGAAAGTTCCGGCAGGCGCTGCCGACGAGGTGAATGGGGCCAGCCGCCTGCTTGCCTGAGATTTCCCTATTTTAACCTCTGATCGCTGACGGGGTCAATGCAGAGGTCGCTTTTGCGGGCGTGCTCCTATAATCGCTGGATGTCAGAAGCCCCTGTGCACCCATTCGACGAGATAGTTCAGATGCCTGAGCGGGACATCCGCCTGGCATCCGCCGCGCTGCTCTTCGCCACGGACGCCTATCCCCACCTGGAGATAGGGCGGTACCTGTCCCGGCTGGACTGCCTGGCCCATCGGGTGGAGTCGCGGGCCGGACGGACCCCCTTTGGCCGGCTGGCAGCCCTCCGGCAAGTCATCTGTGTTGAGGAAGAGTATCGCGGGAACAAGGACAGCTATTACGATCCACGAAACAGCTATCTCAACGAGGTGCTGGACCGCCACCTGGGGATTCCCATCACGCTTTCCGCCCTTTGGCTGGACGTTGCCTGGCGGTTGGGCTGGCCATTGGCGGGGGTGAACTTTCCGGGGCATTTTCTGCTGCGCTACGAGGCCTGCAGCGGTCCGATTTACATAGACGCTTTCGAGCAAGGCGCGATCCTGAGCGAATGCGATCTGCGCAAGCGGCTTTCGGCTCAACTCTGCCAATCGGGTCGTATTCCGCCGGAATTCCTGGCCACGGCCGGCACCAAGGCCGTTTTGATGCGCATGCTGAACAATCTGCTCGGTATCTATCTTCAGCAGTGCAACTGGCAGGCCGCGGAACCCATCCTCGCGCGCCAGGTGGCGCTCTGCCCGGAGGATGCCGATCTCTGGTGCCTGCGCGGCCAGATTTATCTGCACCTGCATCAATGCGAGCGGGCCGTCGCCTGCCTCGAACACTCCCTCGAACTCACCGGCTGCCATCCCGGCTCCGCGACCGTCCAGCGTTATCTGCTGGCCGCCCGCAAACGGTTGGCGGAATCGAACTGACGCACTTTCCTGTTGGAGGGTTCCAACCTTGGGTAGCGGCTGGGCTCCGTACCGGCCGTTCTTACTCGGCGGTTCGCCGACTTATGAAAGTGGAAAGGGTGCTGACACCTTCCCGGTCCCGGTGTTTCGCGCTTCGGCCCATGAGGCGGGCAGGATGCCCGCCCCCCTGATGCGTCCGGCGGCTTAACCACCCATCCTTTGCCAGACCCATCCGCTACTCTTCCGCATCAAACGCCTGGAGCTTCTCCGCGAAGTCGTTGATGATGAAATCCGGCGTGGAGGCCCCGGCGGTGATGCCGGCAACCTTGCGGCCCTTGACCATCTCCGGCTTGAACTGCTCCCAGGTTTCGAGATGGTAGGTGGCAACGCCCTCCTGCTCGCAGAGGCGGGCCAGTTCGCGGGTGTTGGCCGAGTGCAGACCACCGAGAACGAACATGACGTCCACCTCTTTGCAGAGGGCCACGGCGGCCTCCTGACGGCGGATGACCTCTAAACAGAGGGTATTGACGACGCGCAGCTCGCGGAACGGGCGGCGGGCGATTGCCCCGATCATCTCCGCGACGTGCTCGGGGGCGTGGGTGGTCTGGGCCACGATGCCCAGCTTGCCGCGTTTGGGCAGCACGGCGTCGAGATCCTCCTCGCGGTCCACCACGATCACGTTCGGGGCGTAGCCGATCACACCCTTGACCTCCGGGTGTTCGGCATCGCCGATCATGACCACCTGGTAGCCTTCCTGGTGCAGTTGCTGCACGACGGTCTGGGCCCGCTTGACCAGCACGCAGGTCGCGTCGACCAATGGCACGCCGCGCTGAGCCGCCTGAGCGAAGGTCTCCGGCCCCGCCCCGTGGGAGCGGATCAGCACGGTGGTGCCCTCGGGCACTGTGTCGAGGTCGGCCGACTGGTTCAGGCCGGCCTGTTCGAGGCGCTCGACCACCTGGCGGTTATGAATGACGGGCCCGAGAGCCACGACGCGACCGGGGTTTTCCCGGACTGTGTGCTCAGCGAGTTCGATCGCGTCTTCGACGCCAAAACAGAATCCGCGCTTGCTGGCGAGCTTGACCTGCATCACACTCCTCGTGTTCTTGCCGCTTCCGGTCAATCAGTTTCGCGCCTCCGGGGCGCAATCAGCCGGTCACCCGGTCCTGGGCCGGGGCCCCGCCCGGCCGCTCCAGGCAGCGCGAAACTCGCCCACTGGAAGAGGGCCTACTTCGTTTTGCGAAACGGGCCAGGCGGCCCACAGGAATTCATTCGTCACGAAAGCGGGAAACCACGCAGCATCAGGAGCCCGGCAACGCGGTTTTCCCGTTATTTCGTGCGCTGGGGTTTTCATGGTTCAATTTTAGGCGGCGGCGGGGGACCCGGCTATGCCATCTCTGCTGCATGGCGATCAGGCGGTCACGAATCAGCTCGATCAATTCCTCGGCGCTCAGGTGCTCGTATTCGGCCGGCAGGATTGGCCGGCCATATTCGACGATCACGTCTCCCAGGCTGGGCCATTTGCGGTTTCGCGGCCAGGCCTGAAACACGCCGTCGATCAGGGTGGGCACGATCGGGACCCCGGTCTTCTTGGCGATGGCGGCCAGGCCGGGGAACATGGGGCCGATTCTTCCATCCTCGGTGCGGGTCCCTTCGGGATAGACGACGACCACCCGGCCCTGCTTGATGCGGCGCATGGCTTCCTTGATGGCCCCCAGGTCGGCCGTGTTCCGCCGGACGGGGAAGGCATTCAGCGATTCGATGAGCACCCGGAAGAGGCGGCTTCGGAAGAGCGAATCGCGGGCCATGTAGTTGCCCTCGCGGTGGAGGGCCATGGTGACCAGGACGGGATCCAGGAAGCTCTGATGGTTGCACACCAGCAGGGCGCCGCCTTTGGGCGGTACGTTATGCAGGCCGAACACGCGGGCCCTCAGCAACAGGGTCATGACCCACTGGCAGATGAACCGGCAGAAGCGGTAGTAGAGGCGCATGCCTTCGGCCGGTCGATGGTCAATGGCTCGGCTGGCCGTGATAGGGGGGAGAGACTCGTTCAAGGGCTTGCTACCTGTGACTCATTTACCATTCAGGACTTCGCACTCAGGACTTTCGCTTCCGCTGCCTGGCGATTGCGGACCTCCTCCAGGAGGCGCTCGACCACCTCGTGGATGGTCATGTGGGTCGTGTCGATACGGATGGATCGACCGGGGGCCAGCAGGGGAGCCCACTGCCGGCGGTCGTTGTCGTCACGCTGACGGATGTTCTCCAGCACCTCGTCGAACGTGACCTGTTCCTCGCCGTCGGCCAGCAGTTCATGATAGCGTCGCTCGGCCCGCTTCATGTCGCTGGCGTCGAGGACGAACTTCACGTCCGCGTCCGGAAATACGACACTGCCCTGGTCGCGGCCCTCGGTGACCAGCGACTTGAGCTGCCTGCCGATGGTCCGCTGCTTTTCCACGAGTACCTGGCGGACGCCGGGGACACGGGCGACCGCGCTGGTATGCTCGCTGACGTGCATGGAGCGGATGGCTTCGCTGACGTCGTGACCATCCATCATCACGCGCACGTGCGTCGGCCCGCAGTCCAACTCGATCCGGGTGTCACGGGCCAGTTCGGTCAAGGCGTCCGGGTCATCCAGGGGCGTACCGGTGTTGAGGGCCTTGAGCGCGATCGCCCGATACATGGCCCCCGTGTCCAGGTAAGGAATCTCCAGCGCGGCCGCCAGCTTGCGCGCTGCCGTGGACTTACCCGAACCCGCCGGACCGTCAATAGTAATGATCATGCCCCTCGTCCCTAACCTTGCAGGTCGGGCCCTCGGGCCCGACAACGATTCCCGCCGCGGTTGGTCGGGTGTGCAGACGCCACTTACCCGATTGGCCGTGCATTCCCGGTCTCTATCTTCAGCTCCACCAGCGACTCCTGCTGCCGGGGCACTACGCCGTGCAGGGTCAGGGCCGTGGCCCCGACGATCTCCACCGTCACGAACTGCCCGATGAGCGATTCGGGGCCGGTGAAGACCACGATCTCATCGCCGCGTGTCCGGCCGGTAAGCTGATCCGACCGCCGCCAGCCGACTTCCTGCCCGCGCGACTGTTCGTCCGATTGTGCCTTGATGGCGGCCTTGCTGTAGCCCTCGACCAGCACCTCGACCCGCCTGCCCACCATGGCGTGGTGGTGTTGAAGCGACAGCTTATGCTGGAGTGCGGACAGTTCGGCGTGGCGACGCTTCTTGGTTTCCTCGGGCACATCGTCCGGCAACCGCCGGTGGGCGACAGTCCCCGGCCGGTCGGAGTACTTGAACATAAAGATGTTCTTGTACCTGATCCGTTCGACGAGTGCCAGCGTCGCTTCGTGCTCGGCCTCGGTTTCTCCGCAGAAACCCACGATAAAATCGCCGGCCAGGGAAATACCCGGCACGATGGATCGCGCCCGGTCGATCAAATCAACGTACTCTTCAACGGTATACTGGCGCTTCATCCGCTTGAGCACGGTGTTCGATCCGCTCTGGGCGGGGATGTGCAGGTACTCGCATACCTTGGGCAGATCGCGCATCGCGTAGAGGATGTCATCCGTAAAATCGCCGGGATAGCTGGTGACAAAGCGGATGCGCTCGATGCCCGCAACCGCGTGGACCCGCTCCAGCAGTTCGGCGAACCGGACGGTCCGGCCATTCTCCGCATACGTGTAGCTGTTGACGGTCTGCCCCAGCAGCGTGATTTCCTTTGCCCCGCTCTCCGCGAGTTTGGTGGCCTCCTGCACGATGTGGTCGGGCGGGCGGCTGCGTTCCGGGCCGCGCGTAAACGGCACCACGCAGAAGGTGCAGAACTTGTCGCACCCGCGCTGCACGCGGATGTAGGACTGGAGCGCCTTGCCATCGGCCGGCGGGGTGCGGGAGAGATCCAACTGCTCCATGTTGTCATAGAGCAGCGTCCGGCGGGAGGGATCCTGCCGGCGGGAGTGGTCCCGCTCCAAAGCAACGGCCGGCTGCCGACCCCGGACGGTCTTTTTGGGGGCGGACGCTTTATCTACCCTGGCGGCACGGGTGTCTGGCTCGTCCGCGCCTGCCCGCGGCTGGCTACTCTGCGTCCGGCTCTCCATCGTCTCAGCCACCATGGCCGGTATCTGGTTGAGATTCCCCGGCCCGCAAATCAGGTCCACGAAGGGGGCCCGATCCTGAATGCCGTCGTGGTCGCGCTCGGCCATGCAGCCAATCACCCCGACAATCATCTCTGGCCGGCGTTTTTTGATGTGCTTTATTTCGCCCAGACGGCTGTAGACCTTGTCCTCGGCGTGCTGGCGGACGCTGCACGTGTTAATCAGCACCAGGTCAGCCGAGCGATAGTCGTCCGTGGCCTGATAACCCATGGAGATAAGCTGTCCCAGGACGAGCTCGCTGTCGAGCACGTTCATCTGGCAGCCGATGGTTTCGAGATAGACGCGTTTGGCGGGCAAACTCCGCTCCTATGATCCTGTTTGGTGCCCTGATGACTACCAGGGGGATTTTATTGAGCGGCCGGAACAATGACAAACGTATCCCAAGCGGCCGTCAACCCGAGGGATGGGGGGGGGCAATTCGGGTAAATACCCCGCTGTCTCTGGGCAAATTGCTGAGGTCTTGTACAATGGTTCGTGCCGGCCCCGTCCACGGGGAGGCATTGAAGGGAGGCCTTGTCATGAGATCCAGGGCTGTTGTTGGTGGGCTGGTTCTGGCCGTGCTGTCGCTTTTTGCCGGTTCGGCGGAGGCGCGCGTTTACCGCGTGCATCCTGTCCATCGCTACTACGTTCGCCCGCACTATCACCACGTGCACCGGGGCTTCGTATCGTTCGGATTCACCAGCGTATACGCTCCGCAGCCGGTCTACGTGGCTCCGCCCCCGGTGGTCTACTATGCCCCGCCGGTGGTGGTTCCGCAGCCGGTCGTCGTGACTCCGCCACCGGTTGTCGTGTCTCCGCCGACGGTTGTAGAGCCGCCCGCCGTCGTTGAGCAGGCTCCCGGCAAGTCCGAGTGTGCGCCTGAGCCGGCCCCCGCATTTATCGAGACCAATCGTCGCTACCACAAGCACGGGGACAACGCAGGCCAACTCGACTGGGTGGAGGGCCTGCTGCACGGCCGCCCGGTCCGGATCTACTACGATGACTTCGGACGCGTCAAGAAGCAGAAGTGGATCGACTGAGAGGTTTCTGGATCACAGTCTCTGGAAGCTGGTTCGTCCTGATCTGGTTCCCCTCATAGCCGGGCCCATTCACCCCCCATGGAAAACCGCATGGGGGGCAATTCCACACCGCTGCTGCGCAAGCTGACACTTACGGACCTTCAGGGTCTCAATGCGGCGGAGAAGGCAATCTCACCAGACCCATGTGACGCGGGTGTAATAGCCCATTAGAATGGTGCAAAGGGCCGCCGCAAGAGGAAGGCTGCGACAGGGAGCCTGGGGGGAAATGCGCCGCGGTGGCTGAGGGGGGTGGTTTGACCACTTCCGGCCTTGGGCTGATGGCCGGGACCAGGGACAAGGACAGCGACATGGCCAAGCGTGATACGGACAAGGATCTCACTTTCGAGCAGGCCAGGGCCGAGCTGGAGTCGATCATCACCGCCATCGAACAGGGCAAGTTCGGCCTGGAGGAGATGATCGCACAATCCGAGCGGGCCAAGCGGTTGCATGATCACTGCAAGCGCATCCTCACGGAAGCCGAGGCCCGCATCCAGCGCCTGCAACTGGCTGATGATGGCACCCCCCTCGCCGTTCCGATGGAACCGCCGCCGGACGAGTCAGCGGAGGAATAAGCGAACGGGAAGGTAACGAGAATGGGATCCTGATCTTTGCCCTGCCCTTACTCATCGTCCTGATCTTGCTCTTTTTCTTTCGCTCAACGGCGAAACGAGTAAGAGCAGGATCAGGATTAAGATCAAGAAGAAGATTGAGAGCAAGAGAGAGAGCAAGATCAGGATTTTTGGACGCGGCCCCATCATGAACTGGATTTACCTCGACAACAACGCGACGACTCGTCCCGACCCTCGCGTGGTCGAGGCCATGCTTCCGTTCCTGGGCGATCAGTATGCCAACCCGTCCAGCGTTCACCTGTTCGGCCAGCAGGTCCGGCACGCGGTGGAGACCGCCCGCGAGCAGGTGGCGGGGGCCCTGGGGGCCAAGCCCCGGCAGATCGTCTTTACCGGCGGGGGCAGCGAGGCCAACACCCTGGCCATCCGCGGTACGCTGGCCTCCCGGCCGAACAAGCGGCACTTCATCACCACGGCCGTCGAACACGACTCCGTCCTGCGCCTGGCCGGGCAACTCGAGAAAGAAGGCTATCGCGTCACGTACCTGGGCGTGGACCCCCTCGGCCGGCTGGATCTGGCGGAGCTGGAGGCCGCGCTGGCCGACGACACCGCTCTGGTCAGCGTGATGCACGCGAACAATGAGACCGGCGTGATCTTTCCCATCGAGCGGATCGGCCAATTGACCGCCGCACGCGGCGTGCCCCTGCACGTGGACGCCACCCAGACGGTCGGCAAGCTCCCGGTGGATACCGGCAAGCTCCCCGTGCAATTGCTGACCCTGGCCGCACACAAGTTCCACGGCCCCAAGGGCGTGGGAGCGGTGTATGTCGGGAAGGGAGTTCGCCTTCGTCCGCAGGTATTGGGCGGTCACCAGGAGCGTGATCTGCGGGCGGGCACCGAGAATGTCCCCGGGATCGTCGGCACGGGGGCCGCCATTCAGCTTGCCGTTACGCACCTCGAAGAGGAGAACACTCGCGTGCGTGCCCTTCGCGACCGGCTGGAAGCGGGGTTGCTTGAACGCATTGCCATCGCTCACGTGAATGGCGATCGCACGCAGCGCCTGCCAAACACGATCAACATCGGCTTCGAAGCCCTGGAGGCCGAGGCGGTGCTGATGCTGCTCAGCAAAGAGGGGATCTGCGTCTCCAGTGGTTCCGCATGCAGCAGCGGCTCACTGGAGCCTTCCCATGTCTTGCAGGCCATGGGCATCGACCCGCGCATCGCGCATGGCGCGGTGCGTTTCAGCCTTTCGCGGTTCACCACTGACGAGGAGATCACTCGGACGCTGGAGATCGTTCCCCGCGCGATCGAACGTCTCCAGTCGCTTCAACCTCGCGAGGTGCCGGGAGCCGCGGCCCTTAGCCCGCGCGGGCTCGCAACGCCTTGATCCTGATTTCGGGGTGGTGCAGTCGATTTACCCTTGCATGTCTGCCGGATGAAGAAGCCGATAGACCGTCTCGGCAAGCTGGTCGGCCCTGAACGGCTTCTGGAGCGTTGTGGCCCCGGTGTCGGAGAGATCCGCGTGGTTCCAGTCGGGCCGGCCGCTGATCAGGATGGCCGGGATGGAAGAACCTTTTTCCCGGAGGCTTTGCAGGCATTCGAGCCCCGTCTTGCCGGGCAGATCCATGTCCAGGATCACCAGGCGGATGCGCTCGTGTTGCCTTTGCCACTCTTGAGCTCCGGCACGCCCGTCGGCTTCGGCGATGACGTCATAGCCCAGGCGCCGAAGCATCTCCCCGATGGAGTCTCGGACGAACTCATTGTCTTCGATCAGCAGGATCGTTTCGCCCTGCCCGCGCGGCGGCTGGATGGCCTTCGGGGCGGGCTGGACGATGTCCAGCGGAGCGGTGCAGGGCAGAATGATCGTGAAGGTGGAGCCCTTGCCGAGCTGGGATTGGACCTGAATCTGGCCGTCGTGGTTTTCCACGATGCTTTGCACGATGGCCAGGCCCAGCCCGGTGCCATGACCACGAGGCTTGGTGGAGAAGAAGGGCTCGAACAGGCGCGGCTGGACGTCGGGGGGGATGCCCATTCCGGTGTCGCTCACGGACAGGCAGGCATGCCTGGGAAGCGGCAGGTCGGAGGGACTGGCCGCCTCTTCCGCCCAGAGGCGAATGTGAAGGGTGCCGCCTTCCGGCATGGCGTCGCGGGCATTGATCGCCAGGTTGATCACGACCTGCTGCAATTGGGTGGCGTCGGCGTGGACCCACAGGCCCGACTTGGCGTCGTCGTCGGTGACTACTTCGATGGAGGCCGGCAGCAAGCGGCGCAGCATGCTTGCTATCGGCTGAATGACCTCCTGGAGCCTGACGGGTTTCTTTTCCGCCGGCAGCCTGCGGCTGAAGATGAGCAGTGATCGAGTAAGTCCGACGGCCTGTTCGGCGGCGTTGCGGACGGTCGTGGCTGCTTCGCTCACCGTCTCGCAGATGGGCATGCGGGACTCCATGATGTCGAGATTCAGGAGTATGACCGTCAGCAGATTGTTGAAATCATGGGCCACCCCGCCGGCCAATTGACCGATGGCCTCCATCTTCTGGGATTGGTGAAGCTGTTCCCGAAGCGCCGCTTGCTCGGCCGCGGCCCGCTCACGTTCCAAAATGCTTCCGCGCAGCCGGCGTCCTCCCTGCCAGAGTCCCAACATACCGCAGGCCCAGAGCAGGCCGTGGATCATGAAACCGGTAGAAAGCTCGGCGCGCATCACGTCTTGACAAGGCTGCATGGGGACGGACACGCTGATTCCACCCTGGACATCGCCTGTCTGATAGCCTTGCCGGGCATGGCATTTCAGGCAGTTTTCGTCGGTGATCAGGGGGCGCATGAGACGCATGTGCGGCTGCTGGTTCTGGTTTTCGATGGAGCTGACTTCCGTGGCGCCGTCCGCAAAAGCTCTCAACGCCTGCGCTTCCCACTCGTCCGGAGCGTTTTCCGGGCGGAGCGGCTTGAGGCTGGTGATGTGGTGCCGGGGGCCCGGCGACGCTTGCAGCAATTCGGAAACCTGCCGGGTCATGTAGGAGGAATTGACCAGTGTGAGCAAAGTGCCGGAGGGGGCGCGGATATCACGGTAGGGGATGTCCGCCAGGTAAGGATTCGGCGGCGTCTGGGGTGTGACCGGCACGTAGACTCCCCCCAGTCTCATGACCCACTGCCGGTAGGCCATTTCCATCAGAAAACGCGAGCGGGCCTCCTTGCGTGCCAGATCCTGCGCGTGGCGGGAGTGCTGAACCCAGGATCGGGCGAAGGAAATGATGATCAGCAGCGTCCAGGCGACGATCAGCAGGTGCAGGAAGCGGTTGAAACGCCGAACCTGTGGAAGCGATGTCTTCGTAGTACCCATCTGCTGAGGCATGAAAGAGAGCACCTCCTGGATCCGTCTGCGGATTGCCGTCAAGGGCACCGGAGGTAGGGACATTGGCTGGTCAGACTGACAGCCTCACAGGCTGCCGGTCGGAGACCCATACAGGCGAAGGCATCCTAAACAGTGCACGCAAGCCGCGCCGCAAGCGGCACCTGGGTCGGCTGCAAAATCTCCGTCAACCACTGCTGTTGAGCCAGCGTTGCTGAAAGCTCAAAACAGGTTGTGAATCGGAACGGACACCAAGGCAGAACAGACGCGCACAGGCAGAAACCGCCCGGGCGCGAACTCCCACGGCACCGGCCTCCCGCAAGACCTGCACCGCCCGTGTTCAAGAGTGGAGGCGATGGGATTCGAACCCACGACCTTCGCATTGCGAACGCGACGCTCTCCCAGCTGAGCTACGCCCCCATCCTGGAATTCTGTCCAGAAAACACAGTGTAACGGCTGAACCGGGCTCTGGCAAGCCGTTGCCCGGCCCGTTCCATCCGCGCGGGCTTGGTGCCCTTTCCCGTTCCACGGCTCCGCAAAGGTTCTTACCGGAACTTCGCGTCATTCCGCCCTGACCCCCGGCCATTCCCAGACCCGATATGGGGCCCCGGCTTGCCTTCCGTGCCTGGGGTCCGCGTCTCAATGCTGAGCTGACATTGGGGTAAGTATCCCCGTTAAGAACTTTTGATGACGGATTCTCGCCGGTTATAATTCATTCATAACGTCGTTGCGACCATTCGGAGGTGCAGGCGGGTCTGCATCCATTCACGGCTGGTATCCCCCCGGATGGGAGTGTGTGGCCGCGAACGAATGGTGCTCCAGGTATCCGGACAATACTCAGGGGCCATTTTCATGGCAGATCAGAATAAAGGCCATTTTTCTGACGAGAACGAATCCTCCAACGCTTTCCCGGTGACGGGCGGCAAACCCCACGCCAATCGGCAGGCGCCGCGCCTGCTGCCTCCCTGGAAGGTCTTGCTGCACAACGACAATGTCAGCCACATGGACCATGTGGTGGAAACGATTCACCAGCTCACGCCGCTTAACCGCGAGCAGGCCATCGCCCGCATGCGTGAGGCCCACGAGCATGGCTGCTCGCTGCTGCTGATCACCCACCTGGAGCGGGCGGAACTCTACGTGGAGCAGTTTCGGAGCTGCCGACTGACGGTGAGCATCGAGCCGGCCACCTGAGCCGCCGGCCCCTCAACAGCAAGCAACACGACAGCAGGGACCCCCGTGGAGAGAGGGCAGAACGGACTGCCTGCTTTCCTGGGGGTTCTGTCGTTTTCGACCCCGCTGAGGTGTCCCCGCCGCCTCGTGCATCCCTGTGCGGCTCAACCTTCTCCTCCGATCACGAGCACATAGTCGCCTTCGCTCGGCGGGCGGATACTCAGTGCGTTCGATGAGACCTTGCCGCCTGGAACGTATTGGCCGGTCGAGGGGTCGAACCATCGTATGTCCAGACCCTGCTTGAGATGGCGCGTGTTCAGTTCCAGGTTGCCTCCCTGGGGCAGATAGATCAAGGCCAGGCTTCCGTCCTCGCTGCGCGCTGCCGGGGCGCAAAGCATGGGGTCATCCGGCTGGTTCTCCACCAGGGTCGGATCGGGGACGAGGGTCCACCACTGGATCGAACCAAAGAGTTGGGCGAGGTGTCGGACCGACCGGGCGCCCTCCGACTCGATGGCCTGGTCCCACGGCGGGGCGGTGCCGCTGTGGTCGTGGGCCAATGGAATCTCCGGCTTTTCGGCCCAATACCATATTCCGTGATGGCCGTAGGTGACGCCCGCGGTCGGCGAGACAAGCAGACTGCGGTAAAGGGCCCTGCGCACCGCCAGCGCATCGAACGGCCGCTTCGTGTCGCAAGCGAGGTGGGCCTCATAGTTGGGTTCAAGATTGATCACCGGCAAAACCGGAGGCTTTTTCCACTCCGTTGCGGGCGGGCCATTCACCAGCCAGGCGATTGGTTTCTCGCAGTGGGCGCTTTGATAGCCGATGATCGAGTACCATGGCTCGCGGCCGAATTCCCCGGCAATCCACTGCAACCCGGTGGGATGCAGGGTTGCCGGCCGGCTGGGCCGGTCACCGAAGATTGCCTGGCCAATTCTCCGCCATCGCTCGGCCCGCTGGCCCTGGTAGGCGCCGTCTCCGGCCAGAATCCACAACACGTTATGTGCTCCCCACCTGGCGCAGAGATACCGGCCCAGCACGATGGCGTCCTTCTCGCTCAACTCGTGGCCCGGATCCTGGCCGCCGACCGCCCACATCATGACCGGCGCGGCCACGAGCCCGGCATCGTTAATGGCCTTCACCTTCGCGTCCAACCGCCTGAAGAATTCGGGATTAATGCGGATGTCGTTCTTTGCCGTGTACGCGGGTTCGCCGTCGTAAGCTCTCCACTGCGTGGCGACGAACTGTACGGCGGTGAACCCCTGCGATTTTCTCGTGGCGAGATATGCGTCCCAGTGCGCTGCCCTGGCTTTGAGGACGCCGTTCCACGCCGTATCCGCAAGCCAGAAGAAGGGAGTGCCGTCGGAGTGGACCAGATGGCGACGGTTGGCGGAGAGCTTGAGCGGCCCTCGGGCCCGGAGGAGGTTGGGGCCGGTGTAGGCAACGCATCTGAACAAGCCGCGCTGCCCGTGCAGGCCGCGGTTTTCCACATCGGAGCAGCGTGACTCCCAGCTCCACTTCCCGATTTCGTCGGGGCTGAAGCGGACCCGCCAGACGTTACTTCCATCCCAGAAAGCCCGGCGCGGAGTCGACTTGCCCGATGGCGACGTGAACACCACCGTCAGTTCGACGTCGATGACGGGATTTCCGTATTCACGGACGCTGCTCAATTTCGCTTCGTAGACCTCGTGTTTCGCGGTGGGTGCTGCGGCCCCGGCCTCTGAGTCGATGGTCAAAACCCCCGCCGCCCGTCGTTGGTCCAGGGCCTTGCGGATGGCCTCGATGACCGGTTCGGCCAGTCTCGCGTAGCCCTCGGGGGTGTAATGAACGTTACGTGGCAGTTGAATCTCGGCCAGCCGAGGGGAGGCGAAGGAGTACAGGTCGTTCACGGTGATGTTGTTTTCGCGCATGATCCGGAGGGCCGTTTCGTTGTACCGGGGCACGTCGGCAGGATCGCGCTGGGCGGCCCCTTCCGGGACCGGCGTGGTCGTGGCCCAGATCAAGGTCGCGCCGGTCTGCTTCAACCGGGCCACGAGACGCTTCAAATTGCCCTCGTATGAATCCAGTGGGACCTGGCGCTGGCCGGGCTGCAATTGCTTGAGATCATGCAGCCCGAAGTTGAAATGAATCACATCCCACCGGCCCTCGCCCAGCCATTCGTCGATGCGCTCGAGTCCGCGGGTGGTCGGGCCGGCGTTCTCCAGAGCGCGATGAACGTTGGCGATATCTTTCAGGCCGTCCCGCACGGGCAGCGTGTAGCCGATCGAAATGGAATCCCCGATGAGCAGCACGCGGGCCAGTCCCGGCCGATCGACGACCGGCGTGAACACATTTGGGGGGTAGCCTGTCACGACCGCGGGACGGGTGGCCGCCCGCCGCTGTGCGGGCGCGTACGCGCTCAGGACCATCAAGATGGCCGTACACACCGGTATGAACCTGGAAGCTCGAAATCCGCGAACGTACTCAACCATGGCATCACCTGTTAGCCTCAGCCGCCAACAATTTAAACGCTACGCCGTCACACTGGTAGGCGTGGGCGGCGCACCCGCGCCGGCGCAGAGCCCGGATTTTCGTCGACGCAGCGTTTTACGGCGAATAGCTGACGGTCCATCAGTTGATCCGGCCGGTACCCATCTATCCATCTCTCAGGCGGCGCTGAACCACTGCCATTGATGCAGAGACGCGTCACCACCGGCTGGTCCGCTCAAGCCCATAGGGGGGTGGGGGCGCATGAAAAAGGCCGCTTTCGCGGCCTTTCTAAAATCGTGCTATTGGAAAC
>JAAXZI010000255.1 GCA_012719955.1 Phycisphaerae bacterium
AGCTACGAGTCGGACCATGTGCGCGTGTACTTCCCGATCGTCACGTGCATCGTGCTGTCGGTGGTGTTGACGCTGGTGCTGTGGCTGTGGCAGTGGTTGGGGAGACGCTGATTCTGTCCTCGTCCTTTTCTTGCTCCTGATCCTCTCTCCTTGATCGCAATACTCATCTTGCTCTTACCACCGGCGCGCTTGAGAGAAAGAGTTGAGATGAAGATGAGGATTTGATTTATTCTCGTCGCATGCTGCAGTTGGTCAGCTCGCACCATTGGCAGGGGACGCCGCGCTCGATGATTTCGCTGGCCGGGCCGATACCGATGAGGCCGGAGACGCTCTTGGCCGGCTCCATGATGCAGGATTCCCAGAGCTTCACGCCGATGACGCTGCCGTCCACGATGGAGAAGAGCGTCTTTTGTTCCTCCAACCCCAGGCCGCAGTAGCCGGGGCTGAACGGGGGGGTGACGTCCTCGTCCGGGCCGGCCTCGTGTTGGCGGAGATATTCGGCCATGGCATCGGCGGCCAAGTCCGCGGCGGCCGCGCCGATACCGTGCAGGGCGAAGCCTTCGAAGAGTTCACCCTTCTCAATTCGCTGCTGGCCGAGCTCCTGGGTGATGTTGCCGATCGTGATGACGTAGACGGCCACCCGGCGAGACGGCTTGAGGAAGCCGGCGATGGGGCCGTGGAACGACGGCCAGCCGGTCAGGCGCAGCTCGGTGTCGGTCATGCCGGCCACTTCGCAGATGCGGTAGACCCCGCGGGGGTGGATGAGCGGGCGGACTTCATTGAGCAGCCGTTCAGTGGCCACGGCGATATGGTCGGGGGCCTTACCGCCCTTGCAGCCCATGCCCCGGAGCACCTCGCGCAGCGGCAGGTCGATCTTGAGGTCGATGACGTGTTGCGGGGCGGTGCTCATGCCTGCTTCCTTTCAAGCTTGTGCGTTTTCCCTGGTGGTGAGGCTGCGCGTTTCCACACCTCTGAAGAGGTGAGAAACCCTCCGGATCTTCGTGTCCCCCACCTCTGAAGAGGTGGGGAACCCCCCGCTACAGTCGGACATTCGGAACGGAGTCCGGCCAGCATGCCCGAACGGCCGGTACGGAGCCCGGCCGCTACACTTGGACATCCAATGCGGAGGCCAGCCGCTACACTCGGATATCCAATGCGGAGGCCGGCCGCAGCACCGGGTTGGGCGGCACGAAGACCGGCCGGTACTAGTGCCATGTTGGGCCTGGTTCATTTGATGCGTCGGGCGCGAGCCGTGTCAATCATGGCCTTCACGTTCTCCACCGGAGTGAAGGAGTCGATTTCACAGCCGGGCATGATGCAGGCCGTCGTGTGCGGCAGGGTGGCGTCGATGAACTGGTCGACCATCTCGCTGACCTGCTGGCTGGTGCCGTGGCAGGCAAGCTGGGTGGTGGGGGCGTTCATGGCGCATTGCTTGCCGTGGAACTTACGGGCGACCTCCTCGAACCATTCCGGCCAGGTGACCGTCTGGCCGTAGTAGGGCATGTCGTACTGGACGCCTTTGACGCCCCGGGTGGCGGAGATCATGTCCAGGGCCTTGGGCAGGTTGTGGCCGCAGTGATGCCAGAAGGTGTAGGGGAAGATCTCGGCGACCTTTTCGGCGAAGATGCGATCCACGTCGGCGAATTTGTCGAGATGCTTGGGTCCCCAGGTGCGGGCGCCGCCGAACAGACACATGAACTGGCAGCCGTTCTTGGCGGCATATTCGCGGTAGAACTCCAGCGAGGCGAGCCGTTCCTGGAGGCAGAGGTTCAGGTAGTGCCGCATCTTGTCCTCCGGCTCCACCACCATCCAGCGCAGGAAGTTCTGCACCTCGACGACGGTTTCGGCGTAGTTGGTGGGGGTGGCCATGCCGAGGATGACCGGGACCTGGCGGTCCATCTTTTCCTGGAATTCGAGCAACTGGAGCATGTGCGGGGTGTAGTGGGTCACCGCGCGGGAATCGTTGATATAGCGCTCATAGGCCTTTGTCTCGTAGAGGGCGATGGCCTCGTCGAGAGTGTGGGCGATGGGCTTGAAGAGCAGGTAGTCCTTGTCGCCGCGGAGGATGAAATGCTCCGGACGCTTTTCGGCGGGGATGAAGTTCTCGATCTGGTGGCTGATGTCGATGTACATCCAGATGGCGTCGCAGCGCAGGTCCGCCCAGGTCTTGATGCAGGCGTCCGTGGTTTTATCCACGTCGTTGTAGATTTCCTTATGCGAGTAGCCGGCGTAGGTGATCTGCCAGTAGTCCAGCTCCGGGGCGACCGGAACCATGTCGGTCTTTTTGAGGTCCATCGCAGCGGCCAGACGCTCCCAGTGGGTCATCTCACCGACCGGAGGCAACTTGCCCTTGAGACGCTCCACCCATTGATCGACGATCTTGCTCATCGTGTGTCTCCGCTCTCTGTGGGCCACTGCTGTGTCAGCGGTGGCTCCGGGCGATCCAGGGTCCTTGGCGTTTTCCAATGCTCACGAAGCAGCGGCGCACAATTCAGCACCGCTCGTGCTGCCACAATCATGCTCGTCCCAGCAGTTTTTTGATTTTCTCGACGGCTTCCCAGGCGTCATCGGCGGCGTCGTCAGCGCCCATGCGTCGGGCGGCCTCGGCGTCTACGGCCGGTCCGCCGCAGATGATCTTGACCTGGTCGCGCAGTCCGGCCTCGGTGATCACCCGGACGGTTTCGGCGGTGTGCATGAAGGTTGAAGTCATGTAGGTGCCCAGACCGACGAGCTGGGGTTTATGCTTCTTGATGGCTTCGACGAACACGTTGTCGTTCAGATTTTCGCCCAGGTCGATGACCCGGATGCCGTTGGCCTCGAACACGGGCATGGCCACCTGCTTGCCGACGGTGTGAATGTCGCCGTGAATGTTGCCCAGGACCATAGTCCCGATGATGGTCTCATCGTTCGTGGCCAGCAGAGGGCGAACGATGTTGAGCCCCGCGAAGTAGACGTCGCAGGCCACCAGCACTTCGGGCATGTACACCTCGCCGGCGTTGAACTTGACGCCCACGCGGCGCATGCCTTCGGACAAGCCCTTGCTCAGCACCTCGGCGGGGGTGAGGCCGGCGGCGAGAGCGTCCTTCACCAGCGTGGAGATACCGGCCATATCCATGGCTTCAATGGCCGTGGCCAGTTTTTCGATATGGTTGGTTTGGCTCATTGCATCGGACCTTTCTACATGGGGGTACTGTTCACGAAGGCTGGATCATAACCGATGCCGGCATGACAGGCGAGAGGGGTAGCTTTGCGGGCGTGAGCGAGGGAGGAGGTTGCCGGAAAGCGGTGGCGGGAGTTTGCTTCGCAACTCCCGGCACGCCACCGCCGATTGACCGGTCAGAACCGCTGTGGGCAGCGGAGGGCCTGCTCGATCCAGGGACGATCAGCACTGCTTTCAGGGGGCGTGGAACTGCGGATCAGGCGGAAGGGGCCGTCGGCGGCGACCTGAACGTCGCCAAGGATATCGAGCGGCAGGATCTCATACTCGGGTTTTTCGACGTATTGGGCGGTCTGTGGCGACATGCACCGGCACAGAACCGTAGTGGGCACGTACGCAGTGGCATCCACGTAGACCACCGGGCCCATCGGTTCGGCCCCGTCCGGCAGGACGCGGGCCACGACCAGGTTGGGATGCTCATCCAGGCCCCGTTCGGCGGAAGCCCGGCGTCCGCTGAGGGGCCGGCCGTATTCGCGCTCGGCGGCCTTCTCGAACGTCTTGGAGACGAACATGACGGTGGGTTGACCATCGGCGGTGAGGAGCTCCCAGACCAGGGGATAGTTGGTCGGGCCGTAAGTGGTTCGCACACCCCGCCAAATGGCTCCCTTGCCGTCCGGTGCCGGGTAGGCCCAAATGTGGATGCGCTGGGCGCAGTAGGTATTACCGAGGATGACGAAGGATTCGGCCGTGTATACGGTCGGACGCGAAGTATCGACCGTCCAGCGGCCTTCCTCGTCCTTTTCAATCGCGCCGATGCGCAGGTGGTTGGGGATATCGCGCGTGCTGGGCGTCTCCTGGGCGATTACCACGGCGAACTTGCGCTCCTCGGCAGTGCCTGTTCTGTCGCGGGGTTTATAAAACACGGCGCTCCGAAAACGCGTCTCAGTCCGCTCGTACAACTGCCGAAGATTGGGCGAAACCGGGGTGCCCTGGATCGTCGCCGGACGGGTGGTGGCGGGGGCTCGATACGCGGCGGGCGGACGCAGCATCTTTACTTCACGGCTCTTCCGCCTCTGCGCATGGGCGTCCTGCGGATATCCGCATGCGCACAAGGCAATCCCCACCATCAAAATATTCACAGACCGCCGCATCCTTGGGTCCTCCCGGGAATGACAAGCTTCTATTGGGTTTCTATGCCCCCCGTTACACGAGTCAACAAGGTGGCCGCCCAAGTTGCGTGCGAGCGCATGTTTTTCGAGATTGAAGCCGTTTCACCGGCAGTGCCACCCTCCTTGCTTGCTGGAGCAGCAATCGAGGCAGAGGTGATGAGAGGTTTTCAATCGCGTGGCCGGCGTTTCCGGGGGGCGTCCTGCCCGTCTGCGTTCCTGGGGGTGGCATCCTGAGCCTGTTTGCGTTCTCGGGGGCGGGCATCCTGCCCGCCTTATGGGTTCGAGCACGGGGTTCCCGAGCCGGAAAGGGCGCTACCGGATGCGCTGGCCCGGGCGAAGCTTGTCGAAGTCGCCGGCGGCGATGCGCTGGCCTTGCTGGAGGCCGTCGAGCACCTCAAGCTGGCCGCCGGCCTTGCGGCCGAGGGTGATGGTAACCTCTTCAAGCTGGCCGTTGCTTTCGACGAATACCCTGGCGGTCTTGCTGTCCGGGCTCAGGCGGCAGGCTGAGGCGGGGATCCACGGCCGGGGTGCGGGGCGTGTGGCCGGGTCCCTGGCAGGGCCCTCCAGAAGGAAGACAACCTGGGCGGAACCTTCCACCCGCAGATACTCGTCGGGGTTTTCCACCCGGACCTTCACCTGCACGGTGGCCTTGGAGTAGTTGGCCCCGGGGTCGAGCCAGAGGATATGGCCGTTGTACTGACGATCCTTGTAGGCCTCGGGGGTGATGCGGCAGGGCATGCCCTGGTAGAGGCGGGCCACGTCGAGTTCGCTCACGTCCACCTCGACGCGCAGCTTGCTCATGTCGGCGATACTGGCCACCTGGGCGTTGGCGATCATCCCCCGGCCGCCCTCTGCGGCCACGAAATCGCCGACTTCGACATTGCGTTCGAGGACCACGCCGCCGATGGGAGCGACGACGTCGCAGTCGTCCAGGGCCTTCTGGGCCGAGGCCAGCGTGGCGGTATCGGCCTTGACCTGGGCCATGGCCTCCTCGAGGGCCCGGCGGGCGCCGGCGTATTCGATTTCAGGGGCGCTGGCTTCTTTAAAGAGGCGTTCAGTACGTGCGAAGTTGACCTTCTGGAAGGCGAGAGAGGCCCTGGATTTCTCCAGTTGTGCGGCGGCCTCGTCGCGGCGGGCTCGGTAGATGACGTCTTCGACGCGGGCCAGCCGCTGGCCGCGGACGACATGATCGCCCTGCTCGAAATGCAGGGCCACGATCTGGCCGGAGACTTTGGTGGCCACGGCGACCTTGTGGTCGGAGACGATCTTGCCGGTTGCCGTGAGGATGGGGGGCGGCTCGATCCTGTTTTCGACGGTCAGCAGCCGGACCTGGGGCGGGGCCGGCATGAAGAGCCGTTCAGCTACCGGCCGGAGCTGGTCGCGCCGGAGGTAGGCCGTACCCGCCACCACGGCCAGCACGAGGGTGACAATGAGGAGCTTCCTGCCCCGTCGCCGAGGTCGTCCGCCCCTGGTGGGGCGCTGCTCCCCGGGAATTCGCAGAGTGCCAAGCCGGTCGCGGATATTGGAAGGCGCGTTCATGTATGGTCGGATGTCGGTTATCATTGCTCGTAAGCCGGGGTGCGGCCGCCGCCGGCTGTTATGGGTTATTCTATGTGGCCGTGCGCGATCTTGCGACACGTCCCGGCACGCGCTGCCAGCCTGTGGGTCATGCCTGTCGAACGGTGCCTCATGTCGGAGTCGTCCTCGCACGGCTCAAGAGCCGTGGCACACAAATCGTGCTTTTGTCGTCTCATCATCGCGTACCCCTGTGTAATGCTATCCTGTGTTGGGGTATATATTGCATTGTGCATGTAATGCATGCGAGCCATCATGCCTTGCGGAGGGCCTCGATCACCTGCGTCCGAGCCGCGCGCAGGGCTGGGGCCAGGGCGCCGATGACGCCGACGATCATGGCCAGGGCCAGGGCGGTGAGGACCGTCCGGGGCGTAACCTTGAGCTCATAGGCCAGGACAGTCCAGGTGGCGTTGGAGAGGTAGTCCTGCCGCTGGCCGTGGAAGGACAGGCTGGCGGCCAGGCCCACCACGCAGGCCAGGCCGCAGATCAGCAGCGATTCGACCACGAAGGCGATCATGATCGAGCGTTTCGAGAAGCCGATGGTGCGGAGCATGGCGATTTCACGGCGGCGGCTGTCCACGGCCGCATACATGGTGTTGGCCACCGCGAAGACCGCGCCGATGCCCATGATGGTGATGAGCACCGTAGTCAGAATGACGATCTCGCGCGTCTTGGATGAGAGATCCTTGTAATAGGCGACCTCGGTTTTGGATTCGAGGTTGACGGCCGGTCCGTTGATGTAATCCATGGCCGGGCCGGCCAGGGCAGCGTCCTCCAGGCGGAGGACCACACTGGAGCTGAGATGGCGGTTGTAGGCGTCAGCCACGATGGTGCGGGGGGCCCAGATCTCGCTCTCCATGGCACTCCCGCCAGCTTCAAACACGCCGACGACGCGGAAACGGCGGTTGAGCAGCCGGCCCAGGGCGATTTCGTCGCCGAGGGCGAGGTTGGCGTAACGCTGCTGGGCTGCCCGGCCGACGACGACCTCCTGGGTGCCCGGCTCAAAGCGGCGGCCTTCGACGATCCGGACCACCTCATGCAGGTCGAAAGCAACCTCATCCACCCCCCGGACGGCCACGTTAGCCAGGTTGCCTTTCGCATCGCGGCGGGGGATCGAGGTTTGCACGCACAGCTCGTGGCTGATCATCAGCCGTCCGTGGGCATCCTGGGCGATGCCGGGGGTTTGCACCAGGCGGTTGGTCTCCTCGGGGGTGAGCACGCTGGTGCTTTCGGAGGTCGAACCGGGCTTGAGCACAATGATGTTGCGCGGCGAGCCGGTAGCGGCCAGCGACGCGCGAATGCCCTCGGAAAAGGAAAGCAGCACGGCCAGCACAAACACCACGACCGTCACGAGCAGGAAGGTCAGCCCGGTGCTCAGCTTCCGCACGAAGAGGTTACGCCAGTTGTAGCTCAGGGGCAACGCCATAGCTTTCAGCGATCAGCAATCAGCGGTCAGCCAGCGGCCAGCCGGAGAAGCTGACTGCTGAATGCCGACCGCTGATCGCTCATTCACTCCAGACTCCTCAGCGCCGTCACCACCTTCATCCTCATCGCCAGCCACGACGGCCAGACTGCCGCGATGATGCCGATCAGCACGGAAATTGCCAGGGCCTCCAGAACGACCGTCGGGCTGATCTCCAGGTGCTGGATGAGCGGTACGGTGAGATTGCCCAGCCGGGTGTGCATGAATGCGATATAGGGCCCCAGTGCCCCGATCAGGCCGCCGATCGTACAAAGCAGCAGGCTCTCCGCCTGGATCTGGGTGAAGACAAACCGCGAGCTGAAGCCCATGCTCTTGAGGGTGGCGATCTCGCTGGTGCGGTCGCGGAAATTCATGCTCATGGTGTTGGCCGCGGCCATGACCGCCACAAACACGGTCACGCCGGCCAGAATGGTGAGGTTGCGCGGCAGGTCGAATTGCTGGGTGATGAACTCGTTCATGAACGCCTTCTCGTCCTGCGTCTTGGTTTCGTGCGTCGAGCCGGCGAAGAGCTCATCAATGGCCACGGTGTAATAATCCACGTCGGCCTTGGTGGCGCACTTGACGAAGAAGAAGTTGACCAGGCCCTGCGCCCAGCCCTCCTCCTTGAGCCGCTCCTCGATATAGTCGAGGCGGCAGATGAGCGTGATGGGGTCCTCCGCGTCCTCGGCGGTGGAGATGATGTTGAACTCCATCGGGATATACGGCGGGACTGAAGGGTGAATGGTGACCCGGTCGCCGACCTTCCAGCCAAACTGACGGGCGGTGGCCCGTCCGGCGATGAGGGCCCGGCGGTCGCGAGCCCAGACGTCCAGCTCCTCGGGGGTGAGGCGATAATCGGGGAACGTGGCGGCGAAAGTGTCGTGATCGACGCCCAGCGTGGAGAGCGGGCGCGGGTCGCGCTCGATCTTGCCGCCGATCCAGCGCAGGCCACAGACGGAGATGAGCCGGGTGCGCGTCGGGTCGAGGGCCTCGATTTTGGGCCGATGCCCGGCCGGCAGAGGGTTGACGATGGAGGCCTTCTGGGTGACGGCCAGGCGAAGCTGCTTGGCGGAGTTCTCCAGGAACCGCTCGACGCCGTCCACGACCGCCATGGAGAGCACATAAATCATGATGGGCAACGCCACGGCGGCCAGGGTCAGCCCCGTCCGCAGCCGGTTGCGAGTGAGATTGCGGTAGAGGTAGGTCAGGCGAAGCATGGTTGTCAGTTCTCAGTTGTCAGTTGTCAGTAGCTGGGCTCGCAGTCCTCTTGTTAGTCGTGGAAGCCTCTGAAGAAGTCCGATCCGTCCGATCGGTCGGATCCGTCGGATCGGTCCGATCGGTCAGCGCAAATGACCGACCAACAAGCCCCCCAACAACTGACAACTGACCACTGACCACTGATCAATCCCTCAAATCGACGCTTCGGTTGCCTCAAAGAGGCCGTTCATCTCATCCCGTTCGAGCACTCCTTTGTTGAGGTGCAGGACGCGTTTGGCATGGGCGGCGGCCTTGGGGTCGTGGGTAACCATCAGGATGGTTTTGCCGAACTCGGTATTGAGCAGGTTGAGCAGGTTCAAGATCTCCAGGGAGGTCTTCGCGTCCAGGTCGCCGGTGGGTTCGTCGGCCAGGATGACGTCGGGGTCGGTCACAATGGCCCGGGCGATGGCCACACGCTGCTCCTGCCCGCCGGAGAGCTGGTTCGGGCGATGGTCCATGCGGTCGGCCAGGCCGACCACTTCCAGTGCGGTGGCCACACGCTCCTTGCGTTCTGACGCAGACATGTGGAAGAGCAACAGCGGCAGCTCAACATTCTCCGCGGCGGTCAGCACGGGGACCAGGTGATATAGCTGGAAAATAAAACCCACATGCCGGCTGCGCCAGGCGGTCAGCTCCTGCTCGTTCATGGTCTCCAGCCGGGCGTCGCCTATGCGCACGCTGCCGGCGGTGGGCACGTCCAGCCCGCCCATGAGGTGCAGCAGGGTGGATTTCCCGGAGCCGGAGGGACCCATCATGGCCACGAACTCGCCTTCGGTGATCTGGAGATTGAGCCCCTCCAGGACCGGGATTTCAATCCGACCCTTGCGGTAAACCTTGTACACGTCCCGCAGCTCGATATCGGCGTTCATGGCGGGTAATCATAGTGTCGAGTCGAAGATCTCACCACCGGGGGAAGAGGGACGAGAGGGGTGAAGGATGAGAGATGAGGGATGAGCGATGAAGACGCATCAGACGGCAATTGCGGTGGTTCCGCCGGAGTGGTGCTGGGAGCCGATCCAGGCCATCCGGCGAGTGCATGACCGGCAGGTACGACGGTGGATGCCGCATATCAATCTCGTGTACCCCTTCCGGCCGGCAGAGGAGTTTGATGCCCTGGCCGGGGCGTTGACGCGGGCCTGCATGGAGATCGAGCCGTTCGATGTGCGGCTTGCGGAATTCCGCCACTTCCGTCACGGGCCGCGGAGTTTCACCTTATGGCTGGCCCCGGAGCCGGCGGCGGCGCTGGCCCGGCTGCAGGCTGCGTTGATGTCGGTGGTGCCGGACTGTGACGAGCAGGTCCGCCACCCGGGCGGGTTCACGCCGCACTTGAGCGTCGGGCAGGTGAGCGATGCCCGCGAGATGGAACGCCTGAAGACCGACCTGCAGGCGAATTGGCGGCCGGTGTCATTTCGCATCGAGGGAGTGAGCCTGATCTGGCGCGGTCGGCCGCCGGATGACGTGTTCCGTGTGGGCCGCGTGATTCCCCTGGGCACGAAGACTGAGCACTGAATACCGATTGCTGAATGACTTGCGGGTGCGGCCCACGCCCTGTCCAGCCGGTAAGATATTTTTTGACAAATACGCTTGGCGATTGGCTCGCTTGGTTGCATCTTTCCTGTAAATCTGGAAGCGAGGCATTGGGCCGAGTGGGAAGCTGACCGCTTCCGATTCTGCATCAGGCCGCGCTTCCCGGCCGGGATGGCCCCCTCTGAAGCGATGGACAGAAACGCCTGACCGAAAGGATCGTCTCATGAATCGGAAGTGGAAATGGATGCTCGCCGTGCTTTGTGCCGTTGGGTCGAGTGCCGTGGCGGCTCCGGCGTGGCAGTAGGTTACAGTCGAAGACACCCTCTACTCATTCTCTGAAGCGGATGGCAAGATCCTGCTGGCCGGCCGGCTGAAGATGGGCTTGTACGGCGCCAATACGTTCAAGACCGTGCTGGACGATGGTGGACGGTCATGGCGCGATGATTTCGCCAGGATGCCGGAACTGGTCGCAGTTTGGGATCGGTTCCATCTGTTTACTGGGAATCGTGAAGCGCGGGCCTCGCTGCATGCTCCTGCACAGGATGCCCAGAGGATCGTTCAAAGACCTTCGGGCTTCAGCATGACGCCGGACGAGGCCATCGAGGCTCTGGATAAATGTCGCTTTGTCGCCAGGATTCTGGCCGAGCCATATACGATCCTGATCTGCACCACCTATTCGCCGAAATCTCAAGCCACGACCACCGTGCCGATCGTATTGCGTCAGTTCGACAACGCATATCGGGTCACCGACGAGTTGCCGCTGAGCGCACTCGTGCATTACCTGGGGTCATTGGCTCCTGGTGCAATGGTAGACATTACGGGAGTCCGGAAGGTTTCCCCGTCAGAGATTGCCGGGCTTGAAGCCTTCGAGGAAATCATTGAATTGCCTCGACCGGGTCAGAAGCACGCCACGACAACATTGGTGCCCAGGCCAGACAGGGCAACACTGACTTCGGATGGCAACAAAGTCCTTTTCTATTGCCGTCCGCAGGTGGAGCCGGATCTTGGCTACGGGATGGCCGTGTCGGCCCTTGCGACATCGACGTGGCCCGAGACGCCGATCAAGCAGATCAGCAGACTGTTGCTGGATATGCACCGGTCCTCGTCGCTGGATGCCATCGAATCCTTCTGGCACAGTCGCGACCACGAGATGATCAGAAAGCGGATGGAGGCTTCGCGTTCCCGGGAGGCCAACGCCAGGCCGGATGCCGGCAGGCTCATGCCGCTGTCCATTCCGATCAAGGAGTCGGCACGCGCGCTCGTCAGTATTCCAACGGATTTGGGCACGGTCGGTTACTTCCTGAATGCAAAAGAAGACTTGAGCAGACCCGGTGGATTCGCGCGCATTGCCCTCGTCGAGCAGGCTGGCAAAAAGGTGTTAGCGAGTGGGCTCAAAGTGGATAGCCAACGCGTGAGCCGCGCCGGCCTGATCGACGGCCTGCTCGAAACGACAGAATTCAAGAAAGGGCTCGGCGAGTTCCTCCGGCAAAGAGCCCCGGCGTTCGTCAGGCAACTGCAGTCAGAGTGAGGGGGGACAAAAGAGGTCAAGAGGCATAACAGCGCGATGGTGCCGTGCTGGGCAGCCTGGGTGCTGCTGGCCACGGAGAAGAACTTCCGCCGGATCACGGACCACGAACAGCCCCAGGGGCTCAGGGCATATCTGGACGAAGACATTGAGGACGTGCACCGATTCTGCCGTTGGGATGATCCGGCCCGACGAATCCATGAACGGCCGAATGATTTGTCCCCGAGCGTCCTGGCGTATTGTACGAGCGGCCATCGGTATCCCTCTGTGACCGATGCCTTGCTCCATTCCAATACCACTGGGTTTCGTGGCCGCAGGTGAGCATGCCCGACACTGTTTGAGTTCCGCATACCCACGCGTCCCACCGGGGCGCGTGGGTATGCATTCGGATTTGGACGGAGGCGTGCACGGCATAGCGCGATTCTGCGACACGGCTTGCGGCACGCAGCCTGATCAAGTGTGGCCACTGCTTTGGGGCAGGGCCAATGCTGGAGTTGTTCCTGCACGGCTCAAGAGCCGTGGCACACAGATCACACTCTTTCCTGTCTCACCATCGCGCACGGTCATTTACACGCTGGGTTGGCTGGCGGCGATGGCCTTGATCGTCGGAGTCAGCTCGTTGCGCAGTGCCTCTTTCTTCGGATCAGCGCCCCGACGGCCGCCGCGGCGGGCCGGCTCGGGGGCGGGGCCGGTAGTCGCCGGTGCCGGTTCCGGACGGTTATCGAACATCGAGCCGTAAGCGAAGAAGCAGAAGTTGTTGGTGGCGGCGACGGCGGCCTGGATCTGCCCCTTGGCCACCTCAGGGCCACCGTTCGGCCACATGCCGGGGATGACAATCACCTGGTCCCGCCGGGGCAGCCAGGGTTCCAGGGCGCTGACAAAGGAGGGCAGGTCGTTCTTGTAGTTCATGGGGAAGGCCATGTCGATGAGCTTCTCCTCGGCCCAGCGCGCGCTATCCTGGAAGTGGGACAGGCCGGAGTTGAAGTTGGCCCCCACGGAGGCGGCCAGCAGGCAGGCGGGGCGAACTTCGCGGATCATGTTGCGGACCTCCGCGACAAGCTGGGTGACCTGGTCGGTGCGCCACTTTTTCCAGGCGGCCGGGTCGTCGTCGGGCGACTTGCCGGTGGCCTCTTTATAGAGGGTCAGGGTCTTGATGTCGCGCGGATAGTCCAGGCCCGAGCCCCGCGGAATGGCCGGGTGCTCATTGGGGAAGCGGATGTAATCCATGTGCAGAGCGTCAATCTCGTAGTTGGCCACGATCTCGCGGAAGACGCTGACCAGGTAGGCGCGAACCTCGGGCAGGCAGGGGTTGAGGCTGACGTAGAAGTCGCAGAGCGCCTGGCGCTTGCCGTTCTGATCGTACCAGAACCATTCCGGGTGCTTGTTATAGAGCTGGTCGGGGTTGGTCGGGGGACGGGTTCCGCGCCAGGCGGGCAGGACGTTGACCCACGCCTGGATGGCCAGGCCCCGGCTATGGGCCTCCTTGACGGCGACGGCCAGCGGGTCGAAGCCGGGGTCCTGATAGTTGTACTGCTCGGCCCAGGGCTCAATCTTCGACGGATAATAGACGGTACCGTTGCCGCGCACCTGGAAGATCACGGTGTTGAAGCCGGCGTCCTGGACGTTCTGCATGACGTAGGCGATTTCCTCAGGTGACTTATAGGCGGAGCGTACGACCCACACCGCGCGGACGCCCTCTTTGCGGGCCTTGGCAATAGCGGCCAGGGCCGGCTGGGCGTCAGGAGCGGCCGAGCGGGGGGTGGCGTCGGCGGGTTCCCGCTCTTCACCGGCGGGGGCCGGCGGCTGCTCTTCGGCTTGGTTGGCGGTGGCGGGTTCTGACTGCGCCTC
>JAAXZI010000256.1 GCA_012719955.1 Phycisphaerae bacterium
ACTCATCCAGGTGGCTGGCCGGCGTACTCTGCAGGCCGGTCAGCAGTTGGGTGAGGTACATCTGCGGATCGATGCTGTGCCGCTGGCGGGTGCTGGTGCTGCTGCTGAGGATGGTCACAGTCTGACCGCCCCGCGGGGCGGCCGCGAACCGGGCGTTCTTGCGGAGCAGGGCGATGCGCTGCATCTGCTGTTCAGCCGAATGGTTTGGGATGGACAAGACCATGCGGCAGACCCAACTCGTGTGCCATCAGCCGCTATCAGGCATTCGCACCGTGATCCGGCGCTGGCAGGGCCGCTGTGTCTATCACCGTCGCTTGTTCTTTATCATCTTGATGTGAGTGGTCGTCTTTATGTGCGTGGGCGCGGCTCGCGGCGCGTTCGCCGTAGCTGCTCAGCAGGGCGGCCCGCACGGCGGCCTCGTCTTTCACGTGGGCCAGGACGGTCACCTGGTCCCAGCCCTGGAGGCGCGTCCCGCCCTTGGGCACAACGACTTCCTCGCCGCGCGTGATCAGGGTGATGACCGACCCGGCCGGCAGCTCCAGGTCAGAGATTCTGGGCCCCGGCTTGCCACGCGGCCCGGGTATGTCCACCACTATCAGGTCCATGTCGCTCTTGGCCATGGTGACGAGTTCGAGGTTATACAGCGGACGGGGACGCGATCGGGTGGCCAACTTGAGCCACTTTGTCACCATGCCGATGGTGGAACCCTGAATAGCCACCGAGAGGATGACCGCGAAGAAGACGAGATTGAACACGTCCTGCCCGACGCTCATACCGGCCGCAACCGGGTAGGTGGCCAGAATGATGGGCACCGCTCCGCGAAGCCCGGCCCAGGCAATGAACACCCGCTTCTTGGTACTGAGCCTCATGCCCAGTGTGCCCAGCCACACGGCCACGGGCCTGGCCACAAAGGTCAGCACAAGGAACAGTACCACCCCATCGAGCCACAGGTTGGACCATTGCCGGGGGGAGACCAGCAGCCCCATCAGAACGAACATGCTGATGTCCGCGACGGTGGAGAGGGCCGACACGAAATTGGCCACGCCCTGCTTGTGGACAAAGGGCTTGTTGCCCATGACGTATCCGGCGATGAACACCGCCAGCATGCCGCTGGACCTGGCCAGCTCGGCCAGCCCGTAAATGAGCAGCACGATGCCCAGCGACAGCACGTAGTAGTGACCCCGATCCTGCGGCCGAAGAGTGTTGAACAGCCGGATCGTGGCGTGTCCGAGCAGGAAACCGATGCCAATCCCGGCGGCGAATTTCCAGATGAATTCCAGCCCCACGATAGACCAGCGAGCCTCTCCGCCGGTGAACGCCCCAACGGCGGCCAGTGTCAGGAGGATGGCCATCGGGTCGTTGGCGGCGCTTTCGATCTCGAGCGTGGCGGACAACCGGGGGGGCAAGGCCTGACGGCGCAGAATCGAGAACGTGGCCGCCGCGTCGGTGGACGAGATGATAACCGCCAACAGTACGGATTTTTCCAGCGGCCAGCCCAGTACGCCCCAGAGGGCCAAGAACGTCACCGCCGCGGTAAGAATAACGCCCCAGGTAGCCAATCCACCTGAGACTAAAGCGACGGATCTGAATGCATCCCGCCGGGTGCTGAAACCACCCTGAAAGAGAATGAAGACCAGGGCCGCATTGGCTATCTGGTTGGTCAGGATGACGTCGCTGAAGTCCCAGAGGCGGAGTACATCACTGCCGAAGAGGATGCCCGCCCCCAGCGCGATGAGAATGACTGGAACGCTCCAGCGATCCAGAAAGGCCGCCACGAGCACGACCGCAATGAGAATCAGGGGGCCGAGGATGTAGACTTCATTCATTAAGGCATCCTCTCTGCCACTTTATGCCGGGCTTCAGCCGCCTCTCGCATAGGGCGGGTGCTATCGTTCCACAGGTTAATCTCAGTTCTTCCAGTCTGCCCGGTTATCCTCATGGTCTCCGTGCGTATGATGACTGCAGGCTGCCTCAGTGAACCTCTTACCCCCGCCTGATTGCCAGGCGATTCCTGATGCGGCGGCTATTATCCATGTTTCATCAATGTTCACAAGTCTCAGTGGCCAGAAATTTTCGGCAGCAGCAGCGCTCCGGCCGTTGCCGGAGCGTGGACCATTCCAACTGGCCATGGCATGAGACTGCAAAGACTGCGCCAACGATGGTGTCCCGTTGGCCGGCTCATCGGGGCCGCATTCGCTGGGCCCTGTCTTCGCGGGGGGCTTTCGCAACAGGCCGGTTCTACCGGCGTTGTGGTGGAGCGGGCGAGGGGGTTTCGTCCGGGCGGGCTGTCTTTTAGTGGAGGCCCGTCAGCCTTCGACATCCGCCGCCTTCACCTCGTTGTTGCGTTCGGCGGCTTTGTACGTCAGGCTCGTCAGCCGGGAGGGCGCCCATTTCGATTGACTCTCCCAGCCGGTGCGTTCCTCGGGAGAACCGCCTGGGGCGGGAGACGGCAGCAGGCGATTCGCAATAGCCAACATCCGGGCGCTCAACCCCGGCATCAATTCATTGAGCATGACGACGGCCTTGGCCTGGGCGCCAATGACCAGCCGGGGGGCTCCACGTCGACAGGCCTCGAGGATACGGGCCGCGGCTCGATTGGCATTAACGGATAACAGGGGGAGGGAATCGCTGATGGCAAACCACGCGTACTCCGCCTCGTGCCGGCCCTTGGTGGTGATATTGGGCGGCGAGCCGGTGCGCATCAGTCCAGGACAGACAGTGGTGACGTAGATGTTCTCCCGGCGGAGTTCGGCCCGGAGGGCGTCCGACAGGCCGGTGAGGGCGAATTTGCTGGTCGCATAAGGCCCCAAGTGGGGGAAGGCGACCTTCCCGCCGATGGAGCTGATGTTGACGATGCGGCCTTCGCCTCTCTGGCGCAGGTGGGGCAGGACGGCCATCGTTGCGTACAGCGGGCCCCACAGGTGAACCTTCATGGCCTCCTCGAAGTCCTCAATCCGCATGTGCTCGATGGGCCCGACCTGGATGACGCCGGCATTGTTGATCAGTACGTCGATGCCCCCGAAGCGCGCGGCCGCCTGTTGGATGGCGGATTCGACCTGATCCCGCTGGGTGATGTCGCAGGGAATGGGCAGCACGTTGCCGCCCGCCTCGCCAAGCTCGCGACTGGCCCGTTGGAGCTCATCCGCATCGCGGGCCAGCAGAACCAGCCGGGCGCCCTCCGCCGCCAGCCGCCGAGCCAGCAGCAGCCCCAGTCCGCGCGAACCGCCGGTGACGACCACCGTCTTGTCCGTGAAGGTGTACCGGCTCCGGCGCGCCAGCGCGGAAGCCAATGCCCCGACCGCCACCACCAGACCGGCCGCCCCCAGTGCCTTAACCAGCCAGCCTCGCCCGGCTTTCGGGGCCGGGGCAGGCATCTCCCGCTCATCGCCCAACCCGCTGGAATGCCATCGGGTGATGCCGGTCGGTAATTGACTCAGGTCCGCCCGACCGCCGGATTCGGGGGCTAAATCCTCCCGATCGCCATCTTCGGAGCCGATATCGGGATCACGGCTGACGGGCATTGATTCGAGGGGCTCACCGGATTCGGGGGCGCGATCCGGTGAATCGGGCTCTCCGCTCCAACCCGTATTGGGGCTCTGCTCGATGTACATGAGGCCTTCTCCTGCCAGGAGCTGCCGTTGTCTGCCCCAATTGAATGTCCGATCCGGCCGCAGTTTCCAGAGGCGGATGCCGATTATCGGGCCTGAAGCGAGGCTGTAATCGAACGCCGTCTGCCGTTGAACGTATACAACTTAGAGTCAGGTGGCCCAGCCAAATGCTTATCTCTTTGATTCTCAACGCTTTGCCGCCCATGACCCTTGAATGTGCAATCAATAGCGATTAGAGTACGGGCGTCCGCCGATAAATGGGTTGGTATGCAATCAGGTTCAACTTGGTATTGCGTTTCGGCTTTACTACCGGCGAGTCTCGCCGGGCGGTTGACCTTTGGCTCAGCACTTCGTGCGGCTCTGCTGGTTTTTCTGGTGGTTGCAAGCTCTGCTCGCCCCGGCCTGGGGCAGTATGGTTATAACACGCGGTATTCGTCCAGAGCATATCGACCTTCAGTGTCTTCTCCTGCGCGCCTGCAGGGGGTAGCAGGGGTAGGGCGATACTCTAACGAAGGATACTTGGCTCCTGGGGCGACACCTCTCCCCACAGTGACCCGGACGCCTGCGGCTTGGAGCCCTTCAAACAAGCTGCCTTCCTCGCTGAAGCGGCGAAATGCAGGGCGGCCGGATTATCGTTTTTCTCAGGGCGGTTTGTTTCAGCAGGCCCGTTCATCGGCCACCTCGGGGATGGCCTCTCGTTTGGGTTCCGGCTCGCTTCTGGGGGGCTCTTCACTGAGTTCCAGAGGGACGTATCAGGGCTTCAGTGGAGTCCCCGGGGGCGGCAGCACCGCGCTGGCACGATCCTATGGCGATTGGCTTTCAGGCAATTGGGCGGTGGGCGGTGCCCCCAGCCTGAGTTCCAGGGGAAACATCCCGAACGTACGTTCGTTTGCTAATCCTAATGTCGTGGCTAAGCACAACACCGGGAGTGTTTCCGCCACGGAGCCGGCCGGGGCAGAGGCGCCCGAGGGGGGAGCCGCGTCTGACCGCGAGATAGCCGATAAAAAGGCTGTCGTTCCATTGGAAACCCTGGTTGCGAGCCAACTCAGCAGTCGGTGGAAGATGCACCTGGAGCAGGGCTGGGCGGCGTTTCGCGCGGCGAACTACCAGGCGGCCTGCCGGGAGTTCTCCCTGGCCGATGGTTATGGTTCAACCAGCCCGGCGGAGCGAGCAGAAGCGCGGGTCGCGTTGATGTATGCCTTGGTGGCTCTGCAGCAGTTCACCGAGGCGGGTGGGGTCCTGGAATGGCTGCTGGAGAATCACCAACGAGGAACGCTGGGGGCGCATCGCTCATTCGCCGGCCTGGTGCCGGATCTGCCCTCCCGCTACGCTCGACGAAGCGAACTAGACAGCCATCTGGACGCTCTTCGAATCCACACTGCCAGTTGTGAGGCAGCGCTCCGGACGGCGGCCAATAGTTCGGATGCACGTGACGATGTTCCCCGGCTCAACAAAGCGCTGATCGAATCGAAGGCTTTGCTGCTGATGGTTGAATATGCGATCCCCGAGGCTCGCTCGCGCGCCCTGTATGACGTCGCTGGTTTGGTGAATGCTCCTTCGCCGTGGAACAGCTTGGGCCAGTTTCTTCGCGGTGCTCCAGAGGGTGGAAATGCTTCCCTGGAAGCGGCGGCGCCAGCCGCCCGGCCGGTCGTCGAGTTCCCGTTCAATCTTTTTCAGGAGACGCCCCCGCAAGTACTCGATGGTCCGTGAACGATGATTCCGCGGGATAGCCTGGGGGGTTGATGGATTCCTTGTCGGTTTGATTGATACCCGGCAGGTCGCGGAGTGGCGGCCGCCGATCTTTGTGGAAAATGGATGAGTAATACGGACCACAACAGTCCAGGGAATTGGCTGATGCGTCGGCGGGTGCTGGCATCCATTGGCGCGCACGCGCTGTTATTTGCTTTCGGCCTGTTTGTGGCCTTTGCCCTGCGTTACGATTTCCGGTTTCGTGAGCCGTGGCTCGTCCATGAGTACCTCACTTATCTGCCGCTGACGCTGCTGGTGAAACTGGTGGTCTTCGGGGTCATGGGCCTGTATCGCGATTCCTGGCGGTATGTGGGCCTGCGCGACCTGTTTTCGATTATCAAGGCCTCCCACATCAGCATCTTTCTGTGTGTGGTTTTCTACTTCATCATTGTCTATTTCCTGTCTCAGCAGACCTGGACCTACCTGTTGGGTGAGAAGGGTTACTGGGTCCCCAGCGCCGTCTTTCTGCTGGACTGGGTGCTGACCATTGCGGTAGTCTCCACTGCCCGGGTGGGATTTCGTTTCTACCACGAGGAGTTGCGGCCGCTCAGCGCTGTCACCCAGCATCGGTTGCTGATCATAGGTGCCGGCGATGTCGGTGACACCATCCTGCGGGACATTATCCGCACCAGCGAGGATCGCTACCTGGTAGTGGGCTTTCTCGACGCGAGCGAAGCCAAGCAGGGTGGCCGGATCCGGGGCATCGAAGTATTGGGTAAGCCGGACGACATTCGCCGCATCTGCGAGCAGCACAATGTGGACGAAGTGCTGCTGGCGGACCCGGCCATGTCGCAACGCGACATTCGCAAACTTATCGAAACCTGCCACGGCTTGAACCTGCGGTTCCACACGGTGCCGGCGGTAACCGACGTGATCGAAGGGCGGGTCCAGGTCAGTCAGATTCGTCCGGTGGACATCGAAGATCTGCTGGGCCGGGAGCCCGTACAGCTCGACAGCGAGGCCATCGGCCGGTACATCGAAGGCAAGGTCATCATGGTGACCGGGGCGGGAGGCTCCATCGGCTCGGAGATGTGCCGGCAGATCGCGCGGTTCAAACCCAAGCGGCTGCTGCTGGTGGAGCGGATGGAGAACGCGTTGTTCGAGATCGACCGGTCGCTGGCCCGCGAGTTCCCCGAACTGGCCCGCAAGCCGCTGGTGGCCGACATCGCCGACAAGAACCGAATCCGCCAGATCCTGTTGACCGAGCATCCGACGGCCATCTTTCACGCCGCCGCCCACAAGCACGTGCCCATGATGGAGTGGAACCCGGGCGAGGCGATCAAGAACAACGTGGTCGGCACGCGCAACCTGGCGGACGCCGCGTCCGAGGCGGGCGTGGCCAAGTTTGTGATGATCTCCACGGACAAGGCGGTCAACCCGACCAGCGTCATGGGCTGCACCAAGCGGGTCGCGGAGATGTACGTGCAGCAACTTGGCAGCCACGGGGGAAGCCGCACCGAGTTCGTCACCGTGCGGTTCGGCAATGTGCTGGGCTCCAGCGGCAGCGTGGTGCCGATCTTCAAGGAGCAGATCGCCCGCGGCGGTCCGGTGACGGTGACGCACCGGGAGATGACCCGGTACTTCATGACCATCCCTGAGGCCGCGCAACTCGTGCTCCAGGCCGGGGCGATGGGCGTGGGCGGCGAGATCTTCCTGCTGGACATGGGCGAGCCGGTCAAGATCTACGATCTGGCCGTGGATCTCATCACGCTGAGTGGCCTGCGGCCGGGTGTGGATATCGACATTCAGATCACCGGCATGCGCCCCGGCGAGAAGCTGTTCGAGGAGCTGTCCATCGATGGCGAGGACGCCAGCCGGACGGCCCATCCGAAGATCGGCATCATCAAGAAGCGGCCGGAGGATTTCGATCGCGTGTGCGAAGGCATCGAGCGGCTCGTTTCGATTGCGGACACCGCCACCCCCGAGGAGATCCGCGCGGAGCTGCAGAAGGTCGTGCCTGAGTACACGCCGTCGGTGCCGAACCAGCAACCCGCGCCGGTTCTGGCTTCGGCCTGATACAGATCCCTAATGAATCTTGTGCGTTGGGTACCTCGCCTCTCAGAGGTGGGGCGCGAAGATTTCAGGCGATCAGCAGTGCTGCGACCAACTGCCAGGCAGGAACCTGCCCAAGTTTGCAGCGGAAACTGTATGATTCCCCCACGTGACGCGTCTTCGCGTTCCGCCCCGCATTCGCGCCCGGCAGTCGGCCGCTTCCGTAGTATTCACGATGACCAGGCCCGGGTCCCCGAACCCGGGCCTGGCGTATCGAAATCAGCGGAGCAACGCGTCACATCTCCCGTACCTGCGGTTTCCAGGATCTGATGTGGCCGGCTTGAGCCGCGCGTCTTACTGCAGCGGTTTGCCCTGATACTCTCCGGTTAGCGTGTGCAGGAATTTTACGACTTTCTCGACCTCCTGGTCGGTGAAAGGCCGGCGGGTCTGGTACTTGGCCATGCTTCTGACGGCCTGTTCGAGCGTTTCCTGCGAACCGTCATGGAAGTAGGGGAAGGTCAGAGCGACGTTGCGGAGCGTGGGGACCTTGAACCGGAAGCGGTCCTGCTCGCGCTGGGTCACGCTGAACCGGCCGTTGTCCGCATCGGTGAGGTTGCCGCGGTCGGCAAAATAGTCGGCCCGGCGGCCCATGAGTTCAAAGGATTGTCCGCCGAGGGCCCGGCCGGTGTGGCAGGTGGCGCACCCGTTCTCGCGGAAGAGCTTGAGGCCTTCCAGTTCCTCCGCGGTGAGCGCGTCGGCCTTGCCCATCAGGTACTGGTCAAAGCGCGAGTTGGGGGTCACCAGTGTCGCCTCGAATTCGGCGATGGCGTTGCAGATGGTGGTTTGGGTAATCCCGTCCGGATAGAGGGCCTTGAATTCCTCAACCAGAGCGGTGTCTTGGCGCAATTTCTCGACGACCTCGTCCCAATTGGCGCCCATCTCGATGGGGTTGGCCACGGGGCCGGCAGCCTGGTCCTGGAGATCTTCGGCCCGGCCATCCCAGAACTGCTTGAAGTTGAAGACGGCGTTGTAGACGGTGGGCGCGTTGATCGGCCCGATCTGGCCTCGGATGCCGGTGGAAGTCCGGGCCTGGTCCGTGCCGCCCTTGTCCAGGGCGTGGCAGGAGGTGCAGGACAGGGTGTTGTCGCCGGACAACCGAACGTCGTGGAAGAGCTTATTGCCGAGGGCCACCTTTTGGGGATCGACCTTGACTTCAGTGGGCAACGGCTGGAGCGGGTCGGTTTCGAATTCCTTCGCGGCGTTCCCCGTCGCATAGTGCGCCTTGCGCACCGAACGTATCCAGGTGAGAATCGTGTCTTTTTCGGCATCAGACAGCCAGCGGTCCCAGTGCATGATCGTGTAGCGCGTGGGCGGCATCGTGCCGGACTCAACAACATATTCGAGCTTGGCCAGGGCCACCTCGGAAACGGGCTGGCCTTCCATGGTGGCCAGCTCCTCGAACATGTCCATGTACTTGAGGCCGTCGGCCCGGTCGCGTTCGATCAACGAGCCGGCGATCGGCAGCCGGGCATAGAAGGGCAGTTTGGTCTCCCGCGCGTGGCAATCCAGGCAGTTGCGTTCCAGCAGGCTGACTACCTCCAGACGCTGCGAGTCGCCGGCGGCGAAACGGGCCAACGCCGTACCGGACTGGTGTGGAATAAACAGGTTCGACACCGGCAGGCTCAGTGCGAGGACCACGACGATAAGGGCGGCGAGCAGGAGCCGCCGCTTACGCAAGCGCTTCACCGGTGCGGGGCAATTATCGAGAACAGGTGTTTCACTCATAACCAACCTCCGTAGGGTGAATCCCTGATGTTTTTCAGTTCAAACGACTTTCGGATCAGGACATCGCGAGTTAAGAATACTCTCATCATCGGCAGGCTGCAGCGTTTGCCGGCTTTCGAGCGTGTCTTGCGGGAGGCCCCGGCTCTGGACGGGCACCTGCACTTGGGAGGTTCGAGAGCTTTCCGGTCCAGCACGGCTCGAGAGCCGTGGCACACATCCTTTGCGGTCCAATACGATTCAAGGGCTGCAGCACACGCTCTCGGAGGACAGACGCTCAACGAGGCGCGGCACCGACATCAGGACAAAGTGTGCCGCGCACCAGCGGGGCGGCGGCCTTGTAGGCGGCTTGGCCCACGGTATCCCGGGGGGTGGTGTAACCGGGGCCGCCGGCGGCGACGTAGCCGTGGCTGGCGCCGGAGACGTCGGGAGCGACCCAGAAGGAATAGAGCCGGCCGTGGGTCAGGTGGAAGCGGAAGCGGACCGGCTTGCCGGCCAGCGCGGAGAGATCCTCCGCACCCTTCCAGCCGATTCGATGCAGGGTACTGTCCGCGATCGTGGGGACGCAATTCTCCTTGGTGAAGGGGGAGATCACTGCTCCATCGGCATCGAGCACTTCGGCCCGCAGCAGGCCGGCGGGACAATCCACGTTCACGAAGAGGTGCCGGCCGGAGAAGGTTACACGGCGGGTGGTCAGCGTGCCTTCCTGGACGCCGGCGTCCATGGAGACGAAGCCGTCCCGGCGCAGCAGCGCCAGGCCGGTGGAGGCGGGCTCGCCGGTGCGGCCCCGGCCGGAGACGTAGAAGTACAGAGTATCGCCCATCACCAGGCAACCGCTGCTGCAGGATTGGACATTGGCCCAGTTCCACGCGCCTTCGACTTCGTTAACCCCGGCGAAAGGCCGGCGGTACGGCCGGTGCCAGTGGAAGCCGTCGCGGGTATAGCCCACCAGAATCTCGTTGCGTTTTTCGATGCCGCTCTGTTGGCTTTGCCAGATGGAGAAGAGACCGACCAGCAGACTCTCGTAGGGGAAGACGTCGAGGTTGTACAACTGGGGCTCTTTGTCGCTCAGCGCGGGGTTGGGATGGCGGGGGTCCAGCCGATCGGCAGTCAGCCACAGGCAGCTTTGCTCGGCAATGTTCCGGAGGCCCTCCACCAGGTCGGTGCATTCCATGTATTTCCGCGAGCGGCCCCAGGGCTCGATGAGGCTGCGGATGCTGTAGACCCATCGGTTGCGGAAGGGGTTGTAGAAGATGGTGGAGCGGTCACCGATGCCGCCACCGATGATGAGCGGTTCTCCCCAGTGGATGCCGTCGGCGGAGTAGTAGATGGCCGGCTTGAAGCCGTCGCCTTCCGGGCGGGGCACGGTGGTGAACATCTTGAAGCGACGGCTGGGGTCTTTCTCATAATGATCGAGGTAGATAGTGGCGGAGTCGCGCTCCTGGTGCAGGAGGAGGTTGGTTCCGGGCACAATGTCCAGTTGAGGCTTTTCCCAGCAAAGGCCGTCCTTGCTGATGGCATAGCAGGTGTTCTTGAGGAAGCCTCCCATGTACCACATCTTGAACAGCTTATCGGCGGGGTCGTACCACACGCCGTCGCCGAAGACGATGGAGGTGGCCTTGCGATACTTGCCCTTCATGAACTCCTCTTCCCAGGGTTTGTCGGGCACCAGCAGGGGCGAGGCGGGGTGGTAGCGCGTGCTGTGATGCGTGCGGGTGAGAGTGGTCGTTTCGATGAGGAAGTCGTCGACGAAAAGCTGCCGGCCGAGGTCGATGGGGACGACGTCCGGTTTCTGGTCGAGATAGGGCACGGGCATTGGCTCGCGGCTGAGCGCTTCGATGCGCGGGGGCCAGTTGTCAGGGAGGACGATTCCGTTGGGCAGCGTTTCGCCGGCGTTGGCGAGCGTGGCGATCGCGAGAGTGACCGCGAGGGGGTGGATGAAATCTCGCACTGTATGCCTCCACTTTTCTCTATCACGAAAGCACGAAAACACGAATGCGCACAAGAAAGCACGGAGCAAAGCGCACAAGGACGGAATCAGTCCTCAAACGTGTCGAGTTTTCTTTCTTCGCGGTTTCGCGCTTCATTTCCGCGGGTGCTCACCGGCCTTTCGCCGGGTCGGGCCCCTGGCACGCCAGGCCGTAGATCCGGGCGTCGCGGAAGTATAACCGGAGAGAGACTTCTTCGCCCGCCCTTTCGGTGGCGTCGCGTCCGTTCCAGCGCAGAGGGATGCGCGTGCCGTCGGCGTTTTGCAGGAGACAGTGCTCGCGTTCATAGCCGGGAATGGTCTGGCCGGCGGCGTCACGCAGCTCGGCCTGAACATAGGCCTGGCGGAACAGGCCGGCGCCCGCGGGGATCGAGGCGTTCAGGAGCAGCGGCGTGCCGGGCATTTTGAACGGACGCGTGGAGAAGGCGGCGTTGGCCCGGGCGCCGATGGAGGCGATGCGGAACTCGGGCAGACCCCAGACCGTGTCCTCGATCCAGAAGAGCATGTGGCCGTCGAACCACATGGGCTCCATCTTGACCGGATAGGGAGCTTCACCCTGGGCGTTGAGCGTCCGCCACGGGCGTCGCCAGCGGATCGCATCGCTGCTGACCCACCACTCGCAGCCCAGATGCGGGCCGTGCCTGGCCGGCGTGAGCGGCGAGGCGGCGTAGAGGTCGGCCATGGCGATGTAGCGATCGGCATAGTGGAAGGGTTGCATGCGGTAGAACTCGAGCTCCGGCGGGTCCTGGGCGTCGGGAATCACCAGGCCCTCCTGGCCGATGTCGGTGTGTTTTTGCCAGTTCAGGCCGTCGGGGCTGGTTCGAATAGACAGGACACGACGCTGGTCCTGGCCCAGATTATCGCTGAAGGGCTTGCGCCAGGCCTGGTAAGTGACCTGGCAGGTGAGAAAACGATCGGTTCGCATGTCCCACATGAGGCCGAAGGCGTCGTGATCGTGATACACGGGCTTTTCCGAGAGCGGCTTCCAATCCCGCCCGTCCTCGCTGGAGAAGACCCACAGGGCGTGGCCGAGTTCCGCGGGGACGCTCCGGCTCCAGGTAAAGAAGAAAAGTGGCCCGTCGCGGCCCTGGCGGGCCATGCTGGATTCGATGAGCCAGGGGCCGGCTGGGTTGCGGTAGACCTCCTCAATCTCGGTCAGGCGGTATCCGTCAGGGGTTCGGCCGCGGTAGATAGTCCACTGGTAAGTTTTACCGTCGGGCGTGGCCGGTTGGTGGGTGCAGCCGAAGATGAGGCGGCTTCCGTCCGGCTGCGGCAGGCTCAGGAGGGTGCGTGACGGTGGAACGAGCCTGAGCCGATTCTCGGGCAAGTGTGTGGGGCTGCCGATGTTGCCCAGCAGCTTCAGGGGATTGGCCTGGAAGCTCAGAAGGCCGACCGGATCGCGCGCATCGTCAGGTTCGAGGAAGACGAGGAGTGGCTGGATGGGCGCTTCCCTTTGACGTGCGGGCGCCAGGTCCGCAGCTAGGCAGGACCTGGCGCAGAAGATCACGCAGACGGCCGTCAGGAGAGCGGAGGAGATTATTCGATACGCCATGATCTACAAGGTCTTACCGTCGCCACAGCGGCTTTACACAAACGGATTGGCTTCGGAGCCGAGCCAGCGTCTGGCCAGGGTGGTCTGGACCTTGTGGAGACTGACCGTCGGGATCAGGTTTCCGAAATCAGTGTCCACCAGAGAAGGCATCCGTCCGTAGAGCCCGCCGCGCACGTTGCGGCCGACGAGGAAGACCGGGCCGGCCCAGCCGTGGTCCGTGCCGCCGGATGCGTTTTCCGCGGGGCGGCGGCCGAACTCCGACCAGACCAGCAGCAGAACGCGATGGGCAATTCCCCGGGCGGCCAGTTCGCGGTGGAAGCCGGCCACTGCATCGTTCAGATCGCGCAGGACCTGGGCGTGGGCCTCCAGTTGATCCTCGTGCGTGTCGTACCCGCCGACGCTGGCGAGGATGAGGCGCGGGGGTCGTTTTGCACTGGCTAAGCCGGCGGCCTCGGCCAAAACCTGCTGCGTTTCGCCTTGGCGGAAGGGCAGCGGATTCACGGCGGGCGAGGGGCGATTGGGCCGGTTCAGTCGGATTTGCGGCACCCGGCCTGAGACCATCCTGGCCGGGGGTTCGTGATCCGCAACCACCATGATGGCGGCTGGGGCATTGGACTGCCCGGCCAGAGCGCGGTCGCACCAACCAGGGCTGGAGGTCGCGTCGTTAGCGTTGGTGGCCCAGAGGCGGCAGGCACCACGATGCGAATAGTCGGGCTCAGCCGAGCCGACGCCTTGCAGGATGGCGACGTGCCCGCGCCGGTAGAGGCGAGCCAGGTCCGGCAGGGAAGGATGCAGCGCTACCTGTTGGTCAATGGGCAGGGCTTCGCGAGCCACGCGGCCCAGGCGCGGACGGAGCTCATGGTAAACCGGGTCCCGGTACGGGATGACGGTATTGAGGCCGTCGTTGCCGCCGGAGAGGTGCAGCAGAATCCAGGTCGGCTGCTCGTCCGAGCGGGGCGCGTTCGCCTTGACCATGCTGACGAGGGAGGAGCCCGCGGCCCAGGCGAATCCGGCCTGCAGGACCTGCCGGCGGGTACGGCTCGAGGTATTCTTTGGGGTGTTCATGTCATTGCCCTCTTACTGCTTGAAGCCCTTCGGTCCCGCAGACTCTTGCGCGACAGCATGGCTCACAGAGCAGTGGCCCACAACAGCTATGCATGAAAAGCCTTCTGCACTTTGCGAATGGCCTCCGGAATGTCGGCGAGATCCCGCTCGTCGGCCAGGAGCACGTTCTGGGTAAGCCAGAGACTCTCCCCACAGATGTGCTCCGTGTTCGGGCAAGGCTCGGCGGCGACCAGTTCCGGATGACGCTTCTGGACGGCCTTGGTCACGGGGTGTTCCGAAAGCGACTGGGTGTAGCCGGCCGAGATCGGGATACCTTCGGCGTTCATGGCGTGGATGAACTCGCTGCGCGAGCGGCCACCGAACGCCGAGGGGATGTAACGCATCATATACAGGTGCCAAGCATGATTGGTGACGTAATCGGGCAGTTTGGCCGGCCGGATACCGGTGATGCCCTTGAGTTCGTTGTTCAGGTATCTCGCGGCCCGGTTTCGTCGTTCACACTGGGCGTCCAGATCTTTGAGACGCTCCTCCAGCAGCACGGCCATGTACTCTGACGCCCGGTAGCTGTATCCGGCCCGCGGTTCGGAGAAGCTCATGCCCTCTGGCGGCTGGCCGCAGTGGTGAATGGCGTAGGCCCGGGCGTAGATCTCGGGCGAGTTGGTGGCCACGAATCCGCCCTCGCCGCAACACAGGTTCTTGGTGGATTGAAAGGAGAAGCCGCCGGCGTCGCCGAGCGTGCCGCATTTACGGCCCTTGTAGCTGGCTCCGTGGGCCTGGCAAGCGTCTTCGACGACCTTGAGGTTGTGCTTGCGGGCGATGGCCATGATCGCGTCCATGTCGGCCGGATGGCCCAGAATGTCCACGGGCATGATGGCCCGCGTTTTCGAATTGATGGCGGCTTCGAGCGCTGCGGGGTCGAGGCAGCCGGTTTCGGGATCCACATCCACGAAACGGACCGAGAAGCCTACCTCCCAGGCTGCGTGGGCGGAGGCAATGAAGGTGTAGGCAGGCACGATGCATTCACCGTTGTAGCCGAGCCCGTCGGTGTCGGTGGCCGCGCAGAGGGCGATCTTGAGCGCCTGCGTGCCGGAGGGAACGAGCAGACCATGTTTGGCCTTGAGGTACTCGCAGTAGGCCTTGGCGAACTGCCGGCCCCGCCACTGGGGCAGGCCTTCAACCGTACTGAGGTAGACCTCCCGGATGGCGCCCTCCTGGCGTTTCCAGCTTTCGGGCGTTGACGGCGGCCACTGGGGCCAGGGGCGAGCATGGCCGTCATGAACGGGGGCGCCGCCTTCGATCGCAAGTTTGCTCATTTTGTTTCTCCCGCTGCAAAGCCAGCCGGCATCTGCCGCCGGACCGTATCGAGGATCAGGTTTTCAACCTCCGGCTTGAGGCGCGTCGGTTGGTCGTAGTAAATCATGGCTCCCTCGGCCTCGTAACCGCCTTCGGCCAGGATCCGCCGTGAGGGAATGTAGCATGGGACGTCGTTGGCGTAACCGGTCACCCAGAGGCGATCGGGATCGAATTTCTTCTTGAGGGTCAGGGAGTAATCCACGACCACTTCGCCGGCCATGAACACCATGGCCAGTTCATTGCCGAACGCCCAGGTCTGCACGGGGTAGCTCAGTTCCGTGGGAAGGCTCTCGCCGCGGTCGAGCTTCGCGATCTGGTGTTGGGCATGGTAGGCGACGTCATGCCGGGGATCCTTGGCGAGTTTTTCCCACTCCTGGCGGGTGGGGATCCGGTCGAAAGGCAGATTGATGCGCTCAAGCCGGCAGATCGGAAGACTGGAAATCGGCCTGAGCGACCCCTTGAGTAGGCGATTCACTTCGGCAGCAATCGCTTGGCCGTGCTGTTTGGCCACTTTGAGCGGATCGGGGTCGATGCCGACACGCGGATGGGGATTGGCATCGGCGCCGCACCCGATGCTGACCAGGCAGACGGCGCCGGGATGATCGCGTTCGACATATTCCTGGGCGAAGCCGGCCCAATCGCCGCTAAGCTTGTTCGTCTCGGGTCCGAAGGTGGTGCAATGGCAGGCGTAGTTCACCAGGATGGCCCGCAGTTTTCCATTGGTATCGGTGACTCGCAGCATGGGCATAGCGTGATCCACGGGGCCGGCTGGATTCACGCCGAATCCGGCGTACTTGTTGTCCTGAATCGCCCGGCGGTTGACGGCGAACTCGACACGGCCCTGGGCCCAGGCCAGGTGTGCGGGCCGGCGGTCGGCGAGCGCGGCCAGGGCGACTCGCTCGATGTGGTCGGTGATTTCCCGGGTGTAACGGTCGATACGTTCCTTGTGATCGGGCGGGTAGGGCTCGCCGAACATGGTCGGCAGGGTGCCGAACAGGCAGGGCCCGGTGTGGATGTGGCTGGAGCAGACGACGAACCGCTCGCGCGGGATACGGGCCTTCTTCCCGAGGCGTTTGGCCACCTCCTCGGTGACATTGGCCGGCACGCCGCAGTTTTCAACGGTGACCAGCACGGCCGGGCCGGTCTCGTCGCTGCCGATGGCGAGGGCTTTGGCCCAGAGCCGCTGCAAGATGCCATCAGACTCATTTCTTCGGCCACCATACCCGGTGAGACGAATGGGATACTCCGGCGTAATGTCAACCCGGGCTACGCCCACGGGATACGTGGCTTGGGGCTTGTCTGTCGCCGACGAGGGGGAACCAGGCTGATCGCCCAGCAGCAACGAGGAACAGATCAGCGTAACCAGGATCATTCCTGCCGTGGTCTTCATGAATACACCTCTTGACTTCGTGCAACCTGCACAGTGACGAAAGGACCTGTATGAGCAGTAAACAGGCTGGGGAGGGCCGCGTCAAGGGAAATCTGCGGATCAGCCGTAGCCGAGTTCGCGGAGTTGGCGCTCGCTGAGGCCGAAATGGTGGCCGATTTCGTGGAGAACGGTCTTGCGGATCTGGTTGACCATCTGCTCGCGGGTGCGGCAGATGCGCTCGATGTTGCGCTGGTAAATGACGATCCGCTCGGGGTAACGGTAGGGATCCTCGACGTGGCGCTTGGTCAATGGCACACCGCGGTAGAGCCCCAGCAGGCCGCGAGGGTCGCGCACGCCCACGTCCTGGCAGGTGGTTTTGTCGGGCATGTCCTCGATGTCCACCACGAGATCTTCGAGGTACCGCTGGAAACCTTCCGGGATCGAGGCGATCGCCTCCTCGACCACCAGCTCGAACTCTTCATCCGACAGGTGCATATCCGGCCCTCACCGAGCATGTGCCCTTCACGGCAGCGTCCAAAGGAGGCAGGGAGGTTCCATCGTATCCGCGCTGGCCGCGGTTGGCTTTTGGGCCAGCCACCCCTGTTTCCTCCGGTTCTTTCACTTGCGGCCCCTGTATGGCTTTCGTCCGCCGGGTCCGGCCGTCCCGCGGGCGAGGTCCGGCCTCCCGGGCACGTAAGACGGTTTACGGCCGGTGGTTTGGCAGCCTTCCCGGGCCGGAATGACCGCCCCTCGCGGGTTTCGCCCGGCTGGCGCCGGCCGGGTAGCCGACGGCCGGGGGCAAGGTCGGCCGGCAAGGTAGCGGTGTTGTTCCGAACCATCCCACATTTTATATGACCGCGCGCGATCCCGCGACCCGCCCGGCGGCTCACCGCCCGCGATATGGCCCACCGCGCTTGAGCGGTGCGGAACATCAGAGTCGTCCCGGCACGGCTCAAGAGCCGTGGCACACAAATCGCGCTTTTTGTTGCCTCGCTCCACCTGTAGCGGCCGGGCTCTGGACCGGCCGTTTCGCGGGCCAAACGCCCGCCCCTTGTAGCGGCCGGGCTCCGTACCGGCCGTTTCTCGTGTTGCGGCCGGACCGGGTACCCGGCGAGAGCTGAGTACCGGCCGTTCTCCGGACAAAACGCCTGCGCCCCGTTCGGATCTCAGGAAGGCGGGCAAGATGCCCGCCCCCCTCCAACACCGACAAGACGCCGGTGCCACACTAATTCTTTACCGGCGGGATGCCGCTGCCATACAGCACGGCTCAAATGCCGTGACCCACCCATCGTGCGCCTCACTGTCTCGTCATCGCGCACAGTCATTCACATGGCCGGTCGAGGGCGGTCTGCCCGAGTTGCGGCTGAGCCGCGAGGGGGTAGAATGCGGGTCCGGGCAGTGCCATGACCGACAGGACGATCTCGCACCTAAAAAAATGGGCGCAACGCCCCCGGCCCGGGGCAGTCAGGAGGACTCGCGTGACCGCTCGAAAACATGTGCACACAGGCGGATGGATAGGGGTTCTGGCGATCATCTGCGTGGCCGGCTGTGGTCGGACGGCCTACCGGATCGAACCGATTCCGGCCGATCGCAGCCTCGAAGAGGAGACGCTGATCGACGAGGGCGGCCTGTCGCCCGCCAAGATCGCGTTGATCGACGTCAGCGGCATGATCATGAACGCCGAGCGGTTCTCCCTGCTCGGCACGGGAGAGAACCCCGTGTCGCTGTTCGTCGAGAAACTGGACAAGGCCGCCCGTGATCCGTCCGTGCAGGGCGTGGTGCTGCGGATCAACTCGCCGGGGGGAGCGGTCACCGCGGCGGACATCATGTATGAGGAGCTGCAGTGCTTCAAACGGCGCACCGGCGGCAAGCGACCCGTGGTGGCCGTGATGATGGATGTGGCCGCCAGTGGAGGCTATTACATTGCCTGCGGGGCCGACGAAATCTTCGCCCATCCCACCACCGTGACCGGCAGCATCGGCGTGCTTATGCTCAGCGCGAACTTCAGCGGCACCATGAGCAAAATCGGCGTGGAGGCCAATGTCATCAAGTCGGGCGAGATGAAAGACGCCGGCTCGCCCTTCCGGCGAATGCGCGACGAAGAGCGGGCCATCTTCCAGCGCTTGATCGATGAATATCACGAACGGTTCGTGAAGGTGGTCCTGACCGGCCGGCCGAAGCTGGATGAGGCCCGGGTGCGCGAGCTGGCGGACGGGCGGGTGTACTCCGGCCGGCAGGCCCTCGACCTGGGGCTGGTGGATCAGGTCGGCACGCTGCGCGAAGCCCTGGGCTGCCTCAAGGGGCGGATTGGGGCCCGGCGCGTGCGCGTGGTGGCCTACAAGCGTCCGTCCGATTACAAGCCCAACATCTATGCCCAGGGGCCGGCCGGCCCCCCGCAGGTGAACCTGCTCAACATCCAGATCCCCCAGAGCCTGCTGGGGACGGAACCGCAGTTTCTGTACCTGTGGGCGCCGGGGATATAGAACGCTACGCCGAGGATATAGAACCCCACGCTGGGGATACAGAACCCCACAGCGCAAAGCAGGCTGATTTCTGTAGCGGCCGGGCTCCGTACCGGCCGTTTTGCCCGTGAAGCGGCCGGCACCCAGCTTTCGCCGGGTACCCGGCCCGGCCGCCACGATCTTGCGCTGCAGTGTAGAAGCTCGTCTTGCGGATGCTGGGTCGGAGGGATGGAGACCGTTTCTGAAAGCCACCGGTCTAAAAAAGCCACCGGCGGGATTCGAACCCGCGACCTGCGGTTTACAAAACCGCTGCTCTACCGGCTGAGCTACAGTGGCAAAGCCATACTACAAGTTTCGATTACAAGAAACGATCCGGATTCGCTGTGATGGCCAGCACTGGTTTCTGTGGCGAATACCCGAATCGATTCCATGCCTCGCGCCCGAAAAATTGGACCTCGGCTTCATAAGGCCTCGGGCGTTTGTTCCGTTACACTGCCAGGCGGCTCGTCCAAGTACTTCTCCAGAGACCCGGAAGAGACTCAGAAACAGTACACCGCATGGCTGACAGGGCATTATAACAGCTCCACCCCTCGGGGAAAAACCGGGCTGATCAGGAGGCGGATGGGGCCGCGCTGACGACTGTCCGTCTCCACCCATCACGGCCAGGAGTGGGTCCGGCCGCAAAAGGATTCGCTCATCCAGGAGTTCGCTAAGATCAAGACCGCAGCCAAGGTTTTGAATGACGGCCAGTTCCGGAACCTTCACAAGTCGGCCACAACGGTGGCTGCGATCGCGGGGGCGAATGAGGTCACGATTGAAATGCTGCTGGGCCACGCCAGCCCCAAAATGTGGCGGCGGTACGCGGGTGTGGTTCCCCCGGCAGTTGAGGAGGCCGTTCAAAAAAAAGAAGCCCATTTTTTCGGCGAAGCGGTCAAAACGGAGATCGCCGATCAAGGCGGCTCCGTATCATCATCATCTAACGGCCAAGGTAATGCGGGAGAGGAGGCCGCTGAAGCTTCGGCTTGGAGCCTATCCCGGTTGGCGTGCGCGTGCGCGACCCTGACATGGTATGGACCCGCTGGTCGTGGTCCAGAGCGTTATTGATCAGGTGGAACGATATGGACGGTCAGCTCACAACACGGGTGGTGATGACGATGCCGCTTGCTGGGGCGTACCCCTGGTAGAATAATGCAGTACTGATATTGAGCCTGCGGTGGAAGCATTATGGCCGATAGGCGAACAACTCGGGCATCGCGGATCATTGCCGATCTGCCGTCGAACGACCAGGAGGCGGCCAGGCAGCTCTTTCCGGTCCTGTATGATTCTTTTCATGATCTGGCAGCCCGTTATCTTGCTTCTGAAAAGCCCGGTCACACCTTCTCGCCGACCGCTCTGGTTCACGAAGCTTACCTGAAGCTGATCGAGCAGAGCCGGGTGAACTGGCGCGGCAAGACGCACTTCTTTGCCGTCGGCGCTCAGATTATGCGACGGGTTCTGGTGGATCATGCCCGCCAACGGCAGCGAATGAAGCGGGGAGGCGGCAGAATCCGCATCGAGCTGAACGAGCAAGTGGCTCTCTCCCCCCAACGCGACGCAGATCTCCTTGCCGTGGACGAGGCCCTGGAGAAGCTGGCCAGGGTCGATCCTCGCCAGGCGGCTATTGTCGAGTTGCGATTCTTCGCCGGGATGAGCGTCGCGGAGGTGGCCGAGGTGCTCCGGGTGTCAAAACGTACCATTGAGAGCGAGTGGACCGCCATTCGCGCCTGGCTGCGACGGGAACTAAGCCAGCAGAAAACCGCGCCATGAGCCCGCAACGTCACGAGCAGATCAAAAAGCTCTTTCTGGCGTCGTGTGAGTTGGAGCCGCCAGCCCGTTCGGCATTTCTTGAGCAAGCCTGTGCCGGCGATCCGGAACTGCAGGCCGAGGTGGAATCGCTGTTGGCCTTCCATCATCCCGCCACCATCCTGGAAGAGGTCACCGCTGACGTCCCCGTTCAGGAATCGGCCAGCAGCCCGGGAGCGGCTTCCGATGCACAGGCGCGGTTTCTTCCCGGCACCATCATTGCCGACCGTTACCGGATCGTGAATCTGCTGGGGCGCGGGGGGATGGGCGAGGTGTACCGCGCAGATGATCTCAAACTTCAGCGGGCGGTCGCGTTGAAGTTCATTGCTCCCGGGCGGGTGCACGATGCCGTCTGGCTGGCCCGGTTCTTCAACGAGGCGCGCCTCGCGCTGAGCATTACACACCCGAACGTGTGCCGCGTGTATGACCTTGGCGAGGCGAATGGAGAAGCCTTCATCTCAATGGAGTACGTGGACGGCGAGGATCTGGGGTGTCTGCTGCGGCGAATCGGGCGGTTGTCGGTTGACAAGGCGATGGAGATTGGGTGGCAGCTTTGCGCCGCGCTGGCCTCGGCGCATGCCCAGGGGGTGCTCCATCGGGACCTGAAGCCGGCCAACGTCATGATCGATGGCAGGGGGAGGGTGCGCGTCACTGACTTCGGGATCTCGACCCTGGCGGTTACGGCCGCGGATGGGCATCCGATTGTCGGCACGCCGGCTTACATGGCTCCGGAAACCCTGGCCGGAAAGCCGGCGACACTCCGTACCGACCTGTATGCTCTGGGGTTGGTGCTGTACGAGATGGTCACTGGCCGGCCGGCTTTCCAGGGCGGACTGGCTGAACAGGGCCGGCGGACCCGCCCGGAACCGCCCTCGCACCTCAACGGAGATCTTGATCCGCGGGTTGAACAGGTAATTCTGCAGTGCATCGAAGAAGATCCCGCCGACCGGCCATCCTCGGCGTATGCCGTCATGGCCGTGCTGCCGGGCGGGGATGCGCTTGCTGCGGTGCTGGAAGCCGGTGAAACGCCTCCGCCGGAGATGGTGGCGGCGGCCGGAAGCCGCAGGCGGTTGAGCATCCGGGCACTGACCATTCTGGGTGCGGTGACCCTCGTCGGGTTGGCGGTTTCGATTCTGCTGGTGGACCGCACCATGCTGCTGTCCGGCAAACACCTGCCGGTCTCTCCACATGTCCTCGAGGAGAAGGCCCGGCAGATTGCACGGGGTCTGGGGGCGCCAGTCGCCGGACGTGACGCTCGCTCCGGCTTCTTTCTCGATCGGCAGGCGCTCAGGCGTCATGGGATCATGGGCGGTGGTGCCATCACTGAGGATAAAACGGTTCAGCCGTTGCGGGGAACAATCTGGTTCGAATGCCGCTGGCCGGTTGGCTTGTTTTCTTCAACGCAGGGCGCCGGCTCTTCGGAGGGAAGCACTGCCACCAGACCAGCACATGGCACCGCAGTTCGACTTGATCCTGGAGGCCGTTTGCTGCTGTACAGTTCGGAGGGAGTGTTGGCCTCGGGCGAGGCTGGATCGAAAGAACCGGACTGGTCCATTCCGGCCGGGTGGGCGGGGCTCGAACCTCGCTCTCTCCAATCTATCCCGCCGTGGATCGCGCCGCCGCTGTATGCGGACACGCTGCACGCCGGCAAGGGGGTTCTTAAGGACGAGCCGCAGTCAGTGGTGCAAATTGAAGGGGCGGCACTGGGCGGGCGGATTGTTTACTACACGGTGGCGGATGCCGGCTCGTCGGCGCTTCCGAAAACGTATTCGGGTGGTGACGCGTCTTTCAGCCGCACTCTGCTGATAGTGCTCCAGTTGATCGCGCTGGCCGGCGGGTGTGTCCTGGCTTGGCGGAATCTCCAGATCGGGCGCGGCGACCGGCGAGGCGCGAGGCGGTTGGCGGTATTCATGCTGCTACTCAGCCTGGCTTTCCGGGTGGTTGGGCATGATTGGACGCTGGATCTGACTGCGGAGGCCCAACAAGCGCTGAGAGCGGTTGAGGCGGCGGCGTTCACCGCGGTGGTCACGTGGATTTTGTACCTGGGCTTGGAGCCTTACGTCCGGCGGTTTTGGCCGCAGTCGATTATTTCCTGGAGTCGCTTGCTGCAAGGCCGCTTAACCGATCCTCTCGTTGGGCGTGACCTTGTGGTGGGGGTTGCCATTGCCACGGGTGTCCTGCTGCTGCAGCAGCTTCAGGTGCTGTTGAGTGCGCAGATAATCCACACGCCTCCGCTGACGCTGCTTCCCGATACTGACAATGCATTGGGACAACTACTCGGTTTACGGCACACCCTCACGGCGTCCATGCGGGCCCTGGGCACGGTGGTCGGCCGCGGCATCGTGCTCCTGGTCCTGATGTTGCTGATCCGCCTGGCGGTAAAGATCCCCTGGCTCTCGGCGGTGCTGTTCTTTTTCCTGGTGACGGTGGCTTATGCCCTGACGGGTGAATCGGCGGGACTCTCCACCTGGATCCTGAGCGCGATCGTTGCCGGTGGTGCAACGATCGTACTCGTCCGCGCCGGCTTCCTCGCTTTGGTGGTGAGCAGCTTTGTGGTGCGGTTTATGCTCAGCAACCCCTTGACCCCAGATCCCTACTCCTGGTGCGCCGGCGAGACCGCCTTCACGGTCGGGTTGGTGCTCGCCCTGCTGGCTTTCGGCATCTACGCCTCTGCCGTCCGAGATCGGTCCGCCCCTCGGGTGGCATGAGACCCGTCCCTGGCGGTGACGTGGTCCACCCGCCGTCAAGGCAGCGAATGCCTGGAAAAGAAAGACCATATCTCTTCGCTGGCGGAGAAATCACGACTGACAGGACCTACAACGCTCAAGGGCAGGTATTGAGGCCCTCCCGGCCAAGTGTGCCCACCACCTTCGACGCTGAAGAATCTGACCTCGGCCCCGGACCCGGCCGCAGGGGGCGGGTAGTGGCGGACATGGGTGATCGTCCCGTCAGCCGGATCACTGTCCGGCAGGTCAAAAGTGTCGGGTGGGGTGGTGGCGTTGTTGACGTTCACCCAGAAGGCCACTGTGTCATCGGCAGACAGGGTGACGCCGCGGCTCAGAACGACTCCGCCGTCATAGAACTGGATGGGGTCTTCCGTACCGGCGATGGTCAGGATCGGCATCGAATCCGGCGGCACCACGGCGCCCAGCACGGCCAGCGGTTGGGCCAGCAACGCGGCCACCGGAGCGATCGCCGCGATCTCGTGGTGGGTGCGAAAGGCCAGGAAGCTGCACATGTGGCCTCCGGCGGACAGGCCGGTCGCATAGATCCGGCGAGCATCGATCGGATACGCACCTCGCAAGTCGTTCAGGATCGCGCGGATGAAGGCGACGTCGTCCGTGTCAGGATTGGCTCCCGGACGCAGATCGCTCCAGAGGCCGTCAATGGCCTCCGGGTAGACCACGATAAACCCTTCGCGAGCGGCGATATCGTCGAAGCCGGTCACATTGCTCATACCCGCGGCCGTGCCCTGCGCCCAGTGGAAGGCGAAAACGACCGGCAGTGGGTTCGCGGCAGTGGCATTTTCGGCTTGTGGCGGGACATAAAGGAGGAATGTGCGTTCGACGCCGCCCACGATCAGCGTGCGAGGAATGTCCTGTGAAGCGTTTTGCTGCGCAGGGCCGAATGGCGATGAGGGGCAGCCGGCGAGTATGAGAACGGTAGCGGCCAAAGCGAGTATTCGCATGCCAGGATCCTTGGATGCTGCCTGACAATGATTGTGCGGCAGTGCTGGCGGGTCAAACGGTGTTTCAGGAATACCTCACGCCTGGCTGCCCCGTGTCTCGTTAGAATCGTCTCACCGGGCCTGATCAGTTGGCTTGCGCCACAAGGAGACCCAACTTGCCCTGGCGTCGTTGCTCAACCCGGCCGCTATTCCATTGCCGTTGCCTTCTGGGATATTCTCATGGCTTCGATTTCGCGGACCTTGTCGATGACTGCCTGGTGGATTAATGGCTCAGAGTCAATCGTGAAGTGGCTCATGTATACGGCGTCAGGCCCGAACGTTTCTTTCGTGACGGGCTCGTTGATGATGACTGTATGAGTGTTGCCCGGTTCGGCCTCTATCGGATTACCGGCGAACGAATTGGGGAACAGGGCGCCCGCAACGGTGGGTTTGTACAGGTTATAGCAGTAGTCCACGTTCGGGGGGATTGGGGCGGGAGAGGTTCCATCCACCAACACGATCAGACGAACGGGAATATCGAGAGCATTCAATTTGCGGGCCAGGTTGACTGCATCATCGCCCCCGAAGCTGTGTCCGACGAAGACCAGATCACCCTGCAGCGTGCCCTTGGCGTGAGACTCCTGAATTTCTGAGAGCAAGGTAGGCCAGTCCGCATTACTCAACCACCTGGCGGGAATGCCTTGGGAATTCATCTTGGCCGCAAGATCCATGAGGCCGGTCGAGTAGACGTCGTTGTAGCCGAGGAGCAGATAGACCTGAAGTGTGTCTCCCGTGGCCAGCATGAACGGTGGCGTCTGCTTGGGTACCTCGACGCCGTCTTCCGGCAGCAGAATCAGCAGAGCCTCAGGTTGGCACCCCAGCGGTCCCAGTACCCCCGCAAGCAGACCAGCGACAATAATTCCTCTCCTCGGTACGTTAATCCCTCTCCTCAGTACGTCACGGACTCTCATTGAACAACTGCTCCTCAGAAGATTCTCTCCCATCCAGTTAAGATTGCGACCGTGCATCTTCACCTTCAGGATAAAGACATCAAGGATGGCCTGCAGCATTGCTCCGGAACCGGTGGAGCCGAGCCCAGACCGACCGGCTGCTCAGTGTACCGGGTCCATTGATTGGGTACTAGCCTCGGCCCTCTTCAGATATTGAGCGCAGGCTTCAGTCCAGTCTTGCCAATGGCATTGAGATTCCCGCTTGCGGACGAACATAAGCCCCGCTCGGCCATCTATTTGCCGTAAAAAAGAGATGCTTTGAGGTTGGCGCCGGACAGAGCTCGCTGCACCGTGCAGCCGGCGCTCGGCGAAGGAGATCGCTCACGAGCTGGGGATCTTCGCCCGCACCGTGGAGTTCCACAAATACCGGCTGATGAAGTTACTGCATCTGCAGAAGGGTGCGGAGCTGGTTCACTTTGCCATCAGGCATGGCGTAGTTCCTGTCTGATTGGCGCGACCGGATTGGGGCTCAGGCTCTCGGCGTCCTTCCTGCCGGCGGCGGTTTGCACACGTGCCGCCCGCAATGGGACGCAAAAAACCGGGAGAACCCGGTGCCACAGGGCCGCCATGAAACGAGGCGGGCCGTGAGCAATGGCCGGATCCTGCCCGGGTGACACGGGAAGAGATCTGTGAGCCTTAATTACCTGTGTTTTCCGTTCAGGCTGTTGGGAAGACAGACCCGAGCAGGTCCGTGAGGAAGCCCAGGATGCCGTTGACCAGCAACTCCTGAATGCCGCCGAACAGTGCGACGACGAAACCCTGCAAATCGAACATCGTTATTCTCCTGTCCTGAAGAACCATTGGCCCAGGCGTGTGTTTCCCAGAACGCCGAATGTTACGGTTCGGAAGACCGCAGTTTCCCTAATCTGGGCAACCCGCCGGGAACTCCCCGGCTTGCCTGGGCGATTGCGGGCAAGGGATGGCCGCGGCCGGCGCCGACGGACCCACGTGGCGCCAAGTCGAGCTGCCGCCTCTCGACGCCACGTCTTTTCCCTTCCCTGTTCAACGCGATGAAATAAGCAGAACTCCGCAGTGTTCCTGACGGTGCCATCGCGCTTTTCACAACTCTGCACTGGCCGGCCAGCCTTGCAAAGACTCGTATTCCCCCGCAAACAGCCGCTGGCGAATCTGCTCGCGAACAGTGGTGTAATCCTTCTCTTGCGAGAGGGGCTTCTACCGGAGCGCATCCAGCAGCAGGTCAGATGCCTCGCGGGCCACTCTGAACCCATTGTCGATCCCGTGCTGCCGGGTCGCCCCGGCCCGTTTCAATCCGGCTCAGTCACGAGCTGCTTCGGATGGTCTGAAGGGCCCGTTGATGGTGGGGGGAGAGGCGGAAGCACAGTTCTTCCGCCTCGCCCAACGCCACCACCCTCTCACGGGGCCGACCCTCGTACCGGGCGGCTTGTTCAAACAACTCCGCCTGCTTGCACAATGACTTCAGGGGGGCAGCCAGCATGGTGACTTCCCTCGCTCAAGTTGCAGTACGTCAAGAAAAAGAGAGGCACTGGACGAGTCCGTCGCCAGTGCCTCCACCGTTGCAGCGGCTCAAGCCGCCGGAACGAGGAAGTCAAACAGGCCGGCGATGGCGTCCGTAATGGCACAGCCGCCCATCTGGAACATGAATACGCCCGCGGCCAGCAGCGCCAGTTTCCCGGGGCTTATCTTTCTCATGTTGAATTCTCCTCTGGGTTTTGGATCCGCAAATCGCGCCCGGAAACAAGCCCACAACATGCGGGTCCTGCACCCAAACTCTATTTGCCCCGGGCGCGGTACGCGGACACCATCCAACAAGCATCAACGCGATATCGCGAAGGGATCTCCGCACCGGCCGCTGCAATCATGAGTTCTGGTAGTGTTTTATAGCCGCCGACCGGCCAGACATCGCTTCGTTCCACCGTCCGTTGCGTCCAGTCCGGCTTGCCAGGCTCTTGAGAACGACGATACCGGCCACCACCAGTCCGACTGCCGCCAGCGGCTTGAGGAGCGTCTTGGCCTTGCGCGCCGGCGTGCCGTAGCGCATATTGTGCATGAACTCGCGCTGGTATTCCTGGAGCTCCATCACGGCGCTGCCGGGCAGACTCACGCCCATGCCTTTGAACAGCTCGGGCATGGCCGTACGCAGCACGGGGTGGCCGGGCACGAAGTGCACGCGCGGATCGTTCTTGTACCGAGGCCTGGCAGCGTCATCAAAGACAACATAGGGACCTTCCTTGAGGTGCTGCTCGAAGTTCGGGTCGTCGATTTCGCCGACCATGATGGTGGGGGTGCCGCGCAGCCAGATGACGTCTCTGAGATTGCCGCGCCGAAGCATGCTGTCCAGGACGCTTTTCACATGCCCGATGGTGCCGTCCAACGTGACGCCGTTGCCGACCAGGAAGTTGATCGGCAGATAATCGAAACCTTCGTGCCCCGGCCACGCCGGAAATGCGACCTGCTCCAGCGGCGTGCCGATGTAGTCGATCGGCTCGCGTATGCCCAGGCCGCGTTTCTCGGCCTCGATGGCGTAATTCAGTTTCGTCCAATCCCGCATGAGCAGCTTCGCAATGGTAACATCAGTGGCCACAGGATCGGTGGAGGCCAGGATGCAGCCGCACCAGCGGGGCAGGTTGGCAATGGGTCCGTCGCCTTCTCCGGCGATCAGGGCATCGACTACCACCAGATCCGGCGGCCGGGCGCTCATGATGTCCATGAACTGCCGGACGTGCTCAGGCTTGCCGTGGTGGTCATTGCGCCAGCGCTGATTGAGGACGCCCATCCAATTCTTGAGCGCGCCGGAGATCGGTTCAATGTGGTGATTCTTGGCCTTGGGTGTGTCGATGATCACATCCGCCTCAAGGATGGGGACCGGCAACGGCGCTTCCTTGATGTAAAGGCCCTGTGGGATCTGCACAGTTCGATTAGGCACCTCGTCACTGCCAAGGTTGATCAACTCGGCGCCTTCCCTCTCCGCTACGGCCGCCATGCCGGTAATCCGCATGCAGTCCATCGAGCTGAAGAAGCCGCCGCTGGATTCGCCCACCTGCACGCGCCCGGCGCCAGCCTCTCTCGCCAGGCGGATCAGGGCGCCCACCATCAGTGGATCCGTCGTACAGCCTTCCTCGGCCGAGTAGAACACGGTCTGGTTGGGTTTAATCAGAACGGTGTTGCCCGGCCGGACAAAGCGGGACATGCCGCCGAGATGGTCAAGGGCTTCCTGCACGACTGACAGTACCCGTTCCTGAGAACGGTGTTTTTCGTTCGTGTGGGCGATAGACACGACGGCGCGTTTCTGTGTACTCATGAGAGCTCCTTTGTGCGCCATGCGTTTCTGGCGATCATGTAGACCATTAGCCCTGCGAGCAGGCTCCCGCCCACCCACACAGCCGCCTCGCTGGCCGATACAGATGAGCGTCTGTCATCCGGATCCACGCGGGCCGGCGCTGCTTGATCGTGTGGCATCACCTGAGGAGGTTCTCGTTGCTGCCGGTCAGCCTCTTGAGCGGCAGGTATCTCGGGCGCCCGGGGTTCGGGCTCGATGACCCCTTCATGCAGGGCCATGCGGAGTACCTGGGCCAGGTGCAGGGCCTGCCGGTCGGTGCCCTGGGCGATCTGCTCGTGGCAACTGAAGCCGTTGGTGATAATCAGTTGGTCGTAAGGGGCCTGGCGCACGGCCGGCAGCAGCACCAGCTCGCCGCACTTGACCGACACGTCATAGTGGTCTCCGGCCTCGAATCCGAAGGCCCCGGCCATGCCGCAACAGCCCGAGTCGAGCAGCTTGTAGTCCAATCCCAGCCGGTCCAGCAGGGCCTGCTCGTCGGCCGGTCCCATGATCGCCCGATGGTGGCAATGGGCGTGCACCAGGGCCATGCGGTGCAACTTGGGAAGACGGAAATCGGATGCCTTCCTCTGGAAGAACTCGCTGAGCAGAAAGGTCTGGCTCCTGAGCCGTTGGGCGTCCAGGTCGTGAGGGAACAGGTTGACCATCTCGTCACGGAAAACGGCGCAGCAACTGGGCTCCAGCACGACCATTGGCGTTCCGGCCTGGATGTACGGCCGGAGGGTCTCCAGAATCTGCCGCAGCCATTTCTCGGCCCGATCGAGCATGCCGTAGTCATAGAGAGGCCGACCGCAACACAGGTCCTGCATGGGTACCGCCACGCGCCAGCCCGCGGCTTCCAGCACCTCCACGGCTGCCTGGGCCACGTCGGGGTGGAAATGGTTATTGAAGGTGTCGGCGAAGAGCAGGACCGTCGGCTTGTCTTGGTTGCGGGGCTCGCGGCGCATCCACCAGTGTTTGAAGGTCTCGCGGGCAAACGCCGGAACCGTCCGTTGCGGAGCCATGCCGGCCAGCCACTTCGAGATCCGCCGCAGGCCGCGGGCATGGGTAAAGAAGTTCGCCAGCCTCGGAAAGTGCCCGGCCATCCTGGCCCATACGTGGATCAGGCCAAATGCGTAGGCATGCCGGGGCCGCAGACGTCCTTTGTAGTAGTGCGAAAGGAATTCCGCCTTGTACGTGGCCAGGTCCACGTGGACGGGGCAGTCGCCCTTGCACCCCTTGCAGGACAGGCACAAGTCCAGCGAGTCCTTCACCGCCTCGCTTTGCCAGCCTTCGCGGATGACTTCGCCCCGGAGCATCTCGAAGAGCAGGTGGGCGCGCCCGCGGGTGGTATGCTTCTCCTCGCGGGTGACGCGGTAGCTGGGACACATGGTCCCGGCGTGCTCCCGGCGGCACTCGCCTACGCCCACGCAGCGCTTCGTGGCCTGGCGGAAACTAAAGCTGTCGTCGGCGTACTTGAAATGTGTCCTTGGCTCCGGCGGATTGTACGTGGGGCCGTAACGCAGGTTCTCATCCAGCCGGTAGGGTTTGACGACCTTCCCGGGGTTCATCTTCCAGTCGGGATCCCAGATGTTCTTGAACTCGTCGAATGCCCGGACCATGTCGTGGCCGTACATTTTGGGCAACAACTCGGCCCGGGACTGGCCGTCGCCATGCTCTCCCGAGAAGGAACCGTGATGTTTGACCACCAGGTTGGCGGCCTCTTCGATGAAGGAGCGGAAGATCCGCACGCCTTGGGCGGTCTTGAGATCGAAATCGATCCGGGTGTGCAGGCAACCCTGGCCGAAGTGGCCGTAGAGCGCCCCGGTGTAGTGATACTTGTCGAGCAGCTTCTTGAACTCGCGAAGATACTGGCCCAACTGAGCGGGTTCGACCGCCGAGTCCTCCCAGCCTTCCCAGTTCTCCTTCCGGCCGGGAACGTGGGCCGTGGCGCCGAGTCCGGACTCTCGAACTCTCCAAATCCGCTGTTCCTCGGCCTTGTCATCGAACAGTTTCATGGACGGCGTATCGCGTTTGTGCTGGAGTGCGTCCATCATGCGGCGGGCATTCGCATTACTCTCTTCGCGCGTGTCACCGCCGAACTCCACGAGCAGAAACCCGCCGCCCGGGGGAAACAGATCGATGTTGCCCTGTTGAAGGTGCTTTTTTTCCAGGTCAGCGACGAATTTATGGTCCAGCCCTTCCAGGCCGATGGGCCCGAACTCCGTCACCTCCATGATGTGGTCGGCGGCTGCAAAAACATCCGGATAGCCCAGCACCACCAGCGTGCGCACGGGCGGACTGTGCACCAGGTTCAGCGTGGCCTCCAGCACGGTCACCAGCGTGCTCTCCGAACCGACCAGGGCGCGGGCTACGTGGAAGCCGTTCTCCGGCAGCAGCGCGGGGAGGTTGTATCCCGAAATGCGGCGAGGGATATCGGGAAAGCGCTGGCGGATCAGATCCGCGTACCTGTCGCGGAACGCGCGCAGCTTCGTGTAGATCTCGCCACGCCGGCCGCCCGCGCGGCCACTCACCAGCCGCTGGACGACGAGACCCTGGAAGAAATTACGGCCTGAGCATAGAGTCATGAAAATAACGCTCCCACAGAGGATCGTGGGAGCGTTATTTATTAGTGGGAACTCGTGGACGCCCGCAGGCAGTATG
>JAAXZI010000026.1 GCA_012719955.1 Phycisphaerae bacterium
GGTGGCTACTCTCACCCGGCCCCTCTCGGGGCCACGGGCGATTACCCAAGCGACAAACGCATCTCCAGCCTCGGACTCACTCCGGCTTCAGCCGGGCTTGCTCTCCATTACCGATTTAGTTTCCCAAGAATCATGTAGCACTGGTTGGCGAACGCGCGGCCTCTCCACCTGGCCCGCCCTCTCCCCGTGTCCTCAGGGCGTTTGAACGCCCTTCCCCTGGCGTGGGCCTTGAGGCCGTTCATGGCCCGGTCAGAGAATCAAACGCCATCACCAGACAGGCAGCTCGCGCAGCAGCCGGGCCGCGTGCTCGGTCAATAATTCGAGTCCGCCGGCTCGCGGGCGAAAATTGCAGTAGAACAGGTGGGCGATGTCCACTTCGTAGCCCCCCTCGGCATACGCGGCCTGCGTGGGAATATAACCCATGTCACCGTTGGCGTAGCCGACCACGTACAGCTTCCGGCCGGCAGCCTGACGCAGGTCGTCGGTGAAACGTGAGAAGACCTCGGCGTTCAGGCCCAGGAAGATCACGTCGCCGATGCAGACCGCGAAAAGCTCCGCGTCGCGTGTGTCGCGCGCCTGACCATTGCGGACGGCTTCGACCATGCGCTGCCACCAGTTTTCGACCGCGTGCCGGAAACGATCCCCCCACTCCGCCAGCGACGCCGGATCGTGCACGATGCGAGCGGCGTAGGCTTCTATCTCCTCAACGCTCAACGCATCCAGCGGCAATGGTATCACCCGGGAGTAGGTCCGAAGGGTCGCCGCGGGCTGCGGGACGGCCGAGCCGAACAGGGGCGCGACAGCGTCTGCGACCTGGCCGCCCCACTCCTCCAACTGGGCCACGTCCACGTTCTCGAACGGCGGATTGAGATTGCCGCACGCCCCGTTGGTGATGAGGGCCACCGGCTCTCCGGGCAATTGACGCGACAGGGCCGCAGCCGCCCGGCCGGGGATATCGGCGCTGATCATGCGGTTGTTCGGCCCCAGAGCGACCGCGTGCATCGGATAATTGAGGATCACCGCGCGATACCGGCCATCCTGCCGGCGGAACCCCACCGCCCCCACGCGTGGATCGGTGTGCGGCGTGGCCTTTTTCCGTCGATCCACCGCCAGATCGAGAAGGCCTTCCACGGCGACTACCTCGCAGGGCTCGGTGGCCTCCATCGCGGCCACAGCCACCTGCTCCACCCGGGAACGCAGGAAGGCCACGTATTCGGGGTCATAAGCGCCCGCTTCCTGGAGAAACACGGTGGCCGGCCCGGCGTGCGTATGGGTCGCGGAGATCATGACCTGCCGGTCCGCAAGCCCCCACCGCCGGGCGGCCCACTGGCGAAACGCGACCACGAACTCCCGCTCAATGCCGATCAGGTCGGCATGAATCCACAGGAGTCGTTCCGCCCCCTGCTCCAGGTAGACAGCTTTCGCGAAAAGCCGGTCCAGCACGCCCACCGACGGCTGGACGCGCCGGGCGAACCCGGATAGTTCCCTCCCCGGCTCCGGCGTAATGTCCACCTGTGCCGTGCCAATGTTGATGCGAGTCACATCCAGGGGCGATTGCATTGCAGACGCTTGCATTCCACACATCCTTGCCTGCTGAGGCGGCCGCGCATGGTAGCCTGTGCCCGTAAGGCGGTAAAGTGCAGGGCCGCCACCGCCCCCGCACCGCATCCGCAAGTCACCGGGATTGCACCATGCATAAACTATGACGAGGAAATGAGTTACGCGATGATCGGCGCGAATTGCAAATCAAAGCGGGCGATGGGATTCAAACCGATGAGGTCCAGCTTGAGAAGCTGACACGCCCCGGTTCTATCGTTCGACCACATCTACACTTACGTTGATACAGATTCAGCCTGGAACAAATCCATGTGTGCCTCTGTCATCAGTGGACATTTTTCCTATTAAACGGGTTATCGCGAGCGCATTGCCGGGCTAGCGGCAGTTTTTCCAAGTTCATGCCATTAAGATGAATCTTGACGCTCCAAACGTGTACGTTTTGCCTGTCATTTCCCGGAACACGGACGTTTTTCTTGCGAAAGTCTGATATGCGGACGATAATCAAGGCATGCGCCTATTTTGCAGGAGATCACGATGACAGCGGATGCTATTCCAGCCAATGGAGCCAAGCCCGCGGGATATGCCGTGCTGGTCGATCGTCTGGGTATCCGCACAATTGATAACTGGCACGAGTCCCTGATCGGGCCTGGAGGCGTCCACAGGATTGAATTCCATGACGGCATGGTTCGCGAAGTCTACCCGTCCAAGTACTGGCCGGGCGATGGGCTGGGCGATCACCTGGAGTTCGCCCTGAAGTATGACGGGGTGAATCTGGCCATCTTGGCGAGCGTGTTCCAAGTGGCTGAGCCTTCAGAAATCGAGGCATACGTGGCCTCCAAGCCCAGCGGCAAGTACGCGCGCCGAATCTGGTATCTCTATGAGCTATTCACTGGCCGCCGGTTGGGCCTGGAGGATGTCAAGGGCTGCCGTTACATCGATCTCCTTGATCCAGACAAATACATCACGGCCAGCCCGGCCAAGCGAATTGCCCGGCAATGTGTCAACGACAACCTACTCGGCGATGCCCGTTTCTGCCCGACCATCCGTCGCACCGACACAATCGAGAGATTCATGAACGCCGACCTGCGGGAGCGCTGCCGGCAGGTCGTGGCCGAGTATCCGCCCGAACTGCTCCGGCGGGCGCTGAGCTATCTCTACACCAAGGAAACGAGGTCCTCCTTCGAGATCGAGCACATCAAGCCCAGCGCCAGCCGCACCGAGCGATTCATCGCCTTGTTGGAACTGGCCGAACAGGAGGATTTTTGCGACAAAGCCCGCCTGGTCGACCTTCAAAACCGCATCGTCGATCCCCGGTTCGCCGATACTGACTACCGTACCACCCAGAACTACGTTGGCGAAACCATCGCATGGCGGGAGCGCGTGCATTATGTCTGCCCGAAGCCCAACGACCTGCCGGACCTGATGGCCGGGCTGATCGAAGCCCACCGCCAGATGGGCGAAGGTGGCGTTCATCCCGTCCTGCATGCCGCCGCCGTGGCCTACGGGTTCGTGTTCCTGCACCCGTTCGAGGACGGCAACGGCCGAATTCACCGGTTTCTGATCCACAACATCCTCGCCCGACGCGGCTTCACGCCCAAGGGGATCATGTTCCCGGTCTCAGCCGCCATGCTCAGGAACCGCGATGAATATGACGCATCACTGGAGGCGTTCTCCAAGCCGCTCATGCAGTTGGTGGAATACGAATTGGACGACGAAGGCCGGATGACCGTGCTCAACGATACGGCCGTGTGGTATCGCTTCATCGACATGACGCCCCAGGCCGAGGCCCTGTTTGCTTTCATCGAGAAGACCATCGAGACCGAACTGGTCGAAGAGCTGAACTTCCTGGCCAACTACGACCGCACGAAGGCGGCTATCCAGCAGATCGTGGACATGCCGGATCGCCAGATCGACCTGTTCATCCGCTTCTGCCTTCAGAACCACGGCAGGTTGTCCGACCGCAAGCGATCCAGCCACTTCGCCGCCCTGACCGCCGACGAGATCGCCCGCATGGAACAGGCCGTACAGACCGCCTACGGCACGGGCGAATAGGTTTTTGGGAAAAGAGTCATGACCTGACGTGTTGGCACGCTGGCTGAAGATCGCGGCCGGGTGTACTTCCGGTCCACCACCGAGTTCCTCGCCACGGGCTTGAGCTGCTCGCCTCTCCGCCTGTCGCTGGCGCCCTTCAACCCGCACTCGTCCCTTTTCCCCGTTCAATCGATAATATATTGTTATTAATAGCCGGATAATGGCCGATACGGATAATATATTGGCAATAATTTAAAATTGGGATTACAATGAACTGATGAACGCCGCCAAGCTGACACTGACAGGTCCGTCCGAAATGGCCGCCGGCCTGGCCAAACGGGTCAAGGCCCTTCGCCTGCTGCGCGGGTGGACGCAGGTCACGCTGGCCCAGCGTGCCGACGTGTCCAGACGCGAAGCCACGGTCATCATCGACGAGGTTCAGGCAGCCGTCTCCCGTTGGCACGACCACGCCGCCCGGGCAGGCGTATCGAAGGCAACCGCGCGCCAGATTGCGCAAGCACTGCGGAGAGACATTTGAACGGACATTTGCGGCACGGTGGACGTCGCCCGGCAGAGGACTTGGCGTGGCCGGGCTCATCCGCCATGGCCACCAAGACCGCCAAGCCGGTCAAACTCGTCGACGGCAAGGCCAGAATCCTTGCACGAAAGAACGCACCGGATTGGGGGCGTTTGCACGGAGAGCGGGCCGGGGGAGAGAACGGTTGGCAACGGGGGTGACTGAATACAGGGCCGGAGGCTGAGGGCGCGAACGACCAGAACCTTTGACCCTGCACAACAAGAACGCCTCTGGTCAACTTCTGTCAACCAGAGGCGTTCTCGTGTTCAGAGCCCGTCTTCGCCTGTGGCTTCGACGCGGCAAGCGGGCGATGGGATTCGAACCCACGACGTCCAGCTTGGGAAGCTGGCATTCTACCACTGAATTACGCCCGCAAGTCCTGTTCAATGGCCATTATAAGGGGTCACACCCCCGGGTCAAGTCCATTCGGCTGCCGTTGAATGCGCACAAGTGGTTATTATTACAATCATTTACGCTCCCACATGGCAGATTTCCGATCGGCGGCTTTTGCGGGGTGAGGCGCGCAGACGCTGCTTGATGCGGGCCATCGAGCCCATGGGCCGAGGGACCGACCGGCGCCTCGTCATCATGAGGGGAGGATGGTGCGATGGGACAAGTGGATCGTGCGACGGCCGGCATTGACTCCGCCTTCCCGGGAAGCCTTCACCATCCCGCTGGCGCGAACCAGCCCTTGCCGACGTCAACTGTTTGGAATAAACGAACTACCCATTCCAAATTTCTTTTCTTCCTCATTATCCGGAGCGACCTATGATCAGGCACGCGGGCGGGTCCCAACAAAGCTGATGAATGGATTCTTGGATAGGGAAACGTGATGGCACCAAGAAGTCCTTACGTCGCCCGGTTGGATCGGGCTTGCCGGATCCGTACAAGAGGAGAAAACCATGTACCGCGCGGATTCTCACCATAGGCACGGAGACGGGAATAGCACTCTTCACTGTGGACATGGCGACTGGAACAGCACCGAGCGGACCCACCTGCCGCGTCTGGAGCACGGTGTCCTCCCCTGGTGGACAAACGAATTGACGATTGGCCCCGGGCTGTCGTGGCCGTCACACTGCTGCCACGCCGCTACCGGCAAGATGGCTGGCAAGCCGGACTGGCAGACCGAACCTGCAACGGCCCAATGCTGATCCTGGTCCGTTCTGCGCCCGCCGCGCGTCATGCCGGCCGCCCCCGCCCCTGCCGTCCCTCGTCTCGTTCCCGCTCCGGCCAGCCTGGTCTCGCCCCGCCTCGGCTACCCTTTGTTTCAGGTCGTCCCTCGCGAAGCCCTCGCCCGGCGCTGGGAGCGCATAAAAAGGCCTGGTCGCGCAGGGACGAGTTAGGGGGGGATAACCCATCCGTGTGGGGTGCGACCAGGCGTATCAATGTCACCAGCCCACCATTCGGGGGCCGGCGTCAGAGCTCGCTGAGCGGCCATCGAAAAGCCACTCGTATCTCTCTGGCCACTATTATCCCCAAGACAGAACATTTGTCAATAACAATTTCTCTTCTGCAGTGCGAAACCACATCATCCGCTGCGATCAGCCCCTCAGAATTTATAAGCTTCGTATTTCCAAGATGATGCAGCAGCGGAAGCCCGGATCCACCCCTTCGATCGGGCAACGTCCGGTAAAGTTCTTTCAAGAAAAATGAGAATCTTTTTCGTTTTCAATTTGAGGACTGCCGGCCATCCCGGGTCCGCTGCAGTCTGCTGCAGCAAACTTCACTGTCGCTATGCGGTGATATACTGACAGCACTTGACGCAGAATCCTCAGAGGCTGCAAAATATGACACAGGGATGAATATTCTCAAGATAAGAAACGAGACGGCCGTTCCATACACAATACTCTTTCTTGGAGAATGCTGCCGCCGGAGCGGCTGGGCCCACCATACTGCGGCCTCTGATTTCTCCAAGTCATGGTACTGGGCGTAGGAGGCGCCCGGCAGATTCTTTTGGGTACCCCACGGCAGATCAGCGTTGACTGTGATCATCGTGGGGAAGAAGCGTGCGTCGGTTTCAATTCATGCCGCAATGGGGAATTGGCTAGCGCACCGAGAAGGAGACTGATATGCGCTGGCTTCTGCCTGCCCTTGCGGCCGTGACAGTGGTACCCCTGTGGCTCGCCGGCACTTCGGACACACCGATCCTCAAACCGGCCCAGGCCGCAAGCGCAGACACCACACCAGCCAAGACCCCCGTGGCCCACCCAGGCGCGGCCGGTGAGCCGCAACCGGCCATGGCCTCGCTGCCGGCCCATCTGGTTCGACCGACCGATTCCGCCCTGCCGAAGACCGCAGCTATTTCCCCGGCCCTGACGGCTGAACCGCAGGACACAACCACCCTCCTGTCGGAGACTTTCGAAACAGGCTTCCCCAGCGGCCTGTGGGCGGTGGGTGGCAATCCCGCCTGGGACGACGACGACTTCAAGCCCTACCAGGGCAGTATGAGCGCCTGGTGTGCCAGGGGCGGTGCCGCGGGTGTGGACCCGGCGACCTCGAATTACTCCAACAACATGAACACCTGGATGATCTACGGCCCCTTCAGTCTGGCCGACGCCCAAAGCGCAACCCTCTCCTTCTACCTGTGGCTGGAGTCCGAACTCAATTACGATTTCTTCTTCTGGATGGCTTCCATCGATGGAAACAGTTTTTATGGTCAGAAGCTTTCCAGCACCACCAACGGCTGGGTAAATCAGACCCTGGACTTCTCCAATATCTACCAATTGGGCAACGTGCTGGGGCAATCGGCCGTCTGGGTGGCCTTCGTCTTCCAGAGCGACGTCAGCATCACCTACAAAGGCGCGTTCGTTGACAATGTCGTACTCACTAAAACGATTGGGCCGTCTGCGCCCAACATCGCCGTCAATCCGACGGCTATCAACCTCACCTGCACGAGCGGCGCACCGGCCCCGGCGGCCCACGAGGTCGAAGTGGCCACCCCACCGGCACCGGTAGTACCGGCTCAGAAGCTGATCGACGAGGAAGAGATCCTTCAAAGTTTTGCCAAGGGGCAGGCGAGAGTCCCGGTCATCGTGAACATGACCCGTCCGGCCGCGGCTCCCGCGCGGCTGAACTTCGCCGACGCCGCCGCGCTCAAGCCGCTGCAGAACGCCATCAAGGTTCAGCAGGACACCGTCCTGACCCGGCTGCCGGCCAACCAGCATCGTCTCCGGCATCGCTTCCAGAATCAGCCGGGCTTCTCAATAGAGGTGACCCCGCAAGCCCTGGAGCAACTCAAGCAGGACCCCGAGGTCAGTTCGATCGAGCCCGTGCGCACCCTCTATCCGCACCTGAGCCAGGGCCTCGCGCTGATGAACGCCTTGTCGTACCGCACCACCTACACCGGCGCCGGCGTGGCGGTGGCCATCTGCGATACCGGCATCGACTACACCCACCCTGCTCTGGGGAACGGTGGTTTTCCCAATTCCAAGGTCCTGGGCGGATACGACTTCGGCAACAATGATTCCGACCCCAAGCCGGTCGGGCAGCCCCACGGAACGAGCTGCGCCGGAATCGCGGCCGGCGACCTGGCTACGGTCGGCGATTACATCGGCGGCGTGGCCCACAACGCCAAGCTCTACGCGCTCAAGATCTCGCCGGACAATACGGGCAATGCCACCTCTGACGCCATGATCGCCGCCTGGAACTGGTGCGTGACGCACAGGAACGACAACCCCGACTATCCGATCATGGTCATCAGCACGAGCTTTGGCGGGGGTCGTTACTACAACTGGTGCGACAGCTCATCGCCCAGCATGACTCTGGCGGCCAACAATGCCGTGGCCGCCGGCATCACCCTGCTGGTTTCCTCGGGAAACGACGGGTACTGCGATTCCATAGGCTGGCCGGCATGCATCTCGAGCGTCATTGCCGTCGGCGCGGTCTATGATGCCGCCTTTGGCTCCTATTTGCCCTGTGTGTCGGCGTCTTCCTGCGCTCCCAAGACCAGCACCTCTGGATGCTCAACCGGATATTACGCGACGGATACCACCGCGGCGGACAAGGTCACATCCTACTCCAATTCGGCCTCCATGGTGGGAGTGCTGGCCCCCGCGAACCGGTGCTACACCACCGACATTGTCGGCAGCGACGGCTACTCCACCGGCAATTACACGACCTCCTTCGGCGGCACCTCAGCGGCCTGCCCTTATGCGGCAGGCGCGGTCGCCGTGCTGCAGTCCGCGGCCAAGGCCCGCAACGGGGCCTTTCTCACCCCCGCCGAGGTCAGATCCATCCTCACGACAACCGGCGACAACATCACCGACCCCAAGAATGGCCTGGTCAAACCGCGGGTCAACCTGGCGGCGGCCATCGATGGGGGAACCATTCCAGCTCATTGTGTGCGCATCTCGAACACGGGCAGTGCCCTGCTGACCGTGTCTTCGGTGACCAAGCCCGTCTGGGTCACGCTGACCCCCGAGCCGCCGTACAACATCACGCCCGGTAGCACCCTGGAAGTCTGCGTGGCGGCTTGCGACGTCTGCCCGGGTTGTGACGTGGACGGCACGCTGGGCCTGCAGAGCAACGACCCCGATGAGCCCCTGGTCAACGTGGCCATCCACGTAGACTGCCAGCCGCCTGATCTCCCAACAGGCGTGCAGGCCACCCCGCCGACCATCTGTTCCGGAGAGTCCAGCACGCTCTCCGGTACCCCGGGCGGCAGCAACGCCACACTGGAGTGGTTCACCGACAGTTGCGGCGGCACGAAGATCGGTGAAGGCATCGCCATCTCCGTCAGCCCGACCGCCACGACCACTTATTACGTGCGTACGAAGGCCCTGCCCTGCAACGCGGTCAGCGCCTGCCAAGCCGTGACCGTCACCGTCAACACTACGAAGGGAGACCTCGATTGCGATGGCGATGTGGATGCTCAGGACGTGGCTCTATTCAAGGCCTGCATGTCCGGCTCTGACACTCCACACGCCGGCGGGCTCATCTGCTCAAGGGCGGACCACGAGCCGGATGGAGACATCGACCAGACGGATTTCGGCATCCTGCAACGCTGTCTTAACGGCTCCAACCAGCCGCCCGTTCCGGGCTGCATGGATTAGCCGCCGCCTGCAATCCACTTGCCACTTGCTTCGCCGAGCGCTGTAGCGGAAACGGCCGGTACGGAGCCCGGCCGCTACATGGAAACAGCACGGTACCCGGCTGCCACACGGAAACAGCACGGCGCCCAGCCGGTACATGGAAACGGTACGGTGCCCGGCTGGTGCATGGAAACGGTACGGTGCCCGGCCGGTGCATGGAAACGGTACGGTGCCCGGCCGGTACGGGACAAATGGTCGAGACCGGGAAAACGGCCGGTGCGGGAGCCGGCTGCTCGGGGTAGTGGGAAGCGCCGGCGCGAAGCTCGGCCATAGCGAGTGGGCGCGGATGCCATGTCACATCCTGCATCCGCGGATAGGCGGTCTATAATGCAATCTCGTGGAGGATGGCTTCGGGCAGCCACCTGCTTTTCATCCCGACTCGGAAAGGGAAACCGCCATGAAATTCTTCGCCGATACCGCCAATCTGGACGAGATTCGCCGTGTGAAATCCATGGGCCTGCTGGATGGCGTAACCACCAACCCCTCGCTGGTCGCCAAAGAATCGATGGATTTCCACAAGCTCATCGGTGAGATCTGCGAACTGGTCCAGGGGCCGGTGTCTGCCGAGGTGACCGCCACCGAGGCGGACAAAATGCTCCTCCAGGCTCGCGAATTGTCCAGTATCTCCGAGCACGTGGTGGTCAAGCTGCCCACCACCACGGAAGGGCTGAAGGCCCTGGTGCGCTGCGTGGATGAAGGCATCAAGACCAACATGACCCTGGTCTTCCAGCCCATCCAGGCCCTGGCCGTGGCCAAGATCGGGGCCACCTACGTCAGCCCCTTCCTGGGCCGGTTGGACGACATCGGCCAGGAGGCCATGGCCATGCTGACCAGCATCCGCACCATCTACGACAACTACGACTTCGACACGCAGATTCTGGCCGCCAGCCTGCGCCACCCGCTGCACATCGTCCAGGCCGCCGAGATCGGCGCGGACGTGGCCACCCTGCCGCCGGCCGTGTTCGAAAAGATGCTGGCTCATCCGCTCACCGACATCGGCCTGGAGCGTTTCCTGGCGGATTGGAAGAAGGCGCAAGGGTGATTGGTCGTCGGTTTTCACTTCTCCCGGTCTCCAGCAAGGGCGTCAATTCATGAGGAGTTCCCAGTTGCCAGTTTCCAGTTGCCAGTAAAGACGTTGCATCCCTCCCCAACTGGAAACTGGATACTGGATACTGGGAACTGGAAACTGGAACACTACAACGCAAGGTCGTAGCGGCCGTTTTTGGGCAAAACGGCCGGTACGGAGCCCGGCCGCTACGGAAAATGGCCCACTCTGCGCTGTCGGGTGGGAACCGCTCGAACGCCGTGCTTTCGTGCTTCACAACCACCAGCGGTTCCGAGCTGCCCGTCCTTTGACATTTGCGTTCCCGTCGCCCATGCTTTCACTATGAACCGCGACGAAGTCTGCTCCAAGTTCCTCGAATCCCTGCCCTTCGAGCTCTATCCCTTCCAGGAGGAGGCCCTGCTGGCGTGGTTCGAATCCACCGGGGGGGTGATGGTCTGCGCCCCCACCGGCATGGGCAAGACGCTCATTGCCGAGGCCGCCCTGTTCGAGGCCCTGCACACCCGCCAGCGCCTCTACTACACCACGCCGCTCATCGCGTTGACCGACCAGAAGTTCCGCGAGTTTCAGGATCTCGCCGAGCGCTGGGGCTTCTCCCGTGAGGACATCGGCCTCATCACCGGCAACCGGCGGGTCAACCCCGACGCCATCATCCGCGTGGTGGTGGCCGAGATTCTGCTCAACCATCTGCTTTCCCCCGATCCGGCCGTATCCAATTTCGACGATGTGGCCAGCGTGGTCATGGATGAGTTCCACAGCTTCAACGACCCCGAGCGTGGCGTGGTGTGGGAACTCTCCCTGGTCCTGCTGCCCAGGCATACGCGGGTAATGCTGCTCTCCGCGACGGTCGGCAATCCGCACGAGTTCGCAAGCTGGCTGCGGGCCCAGCACGGCCGTGACCTTAAGGTCGTGCTGTCCAATGAGCGCCGCGTGCCCCTGGAATTCAACTGGATCGGCGACAAGCTGCTCACTGAACAGCTCCCCGAAATGGTCACCGACGACGACGCCACCAACCGCGTGCCCGCGCTGGTCTTCTGCTTCAACCGCGACGAGTGCTGGGAGGTGGCCGAGCGCCTGAAAGGCTTGCCCCTCATCGGCGGGCCGGCCCGGGCCGAGATCGAAGCTTACCTGAATGAGCGCAAGGCGGACTTCGCCGAAGGTGTCGGGCCGAAGCTCAAGCAGATGCTCATCCGCGGGGTGGGCGTCCATCACGCCGGCGTGCTGCCCAAGCACAAGGAGGTGGTCGAAGAGCTGTTCAACCGCAAGCTGGTGCCCTTCGTCATCTGTACCGAAACGCTCGCCGCCGGCATCAACCTGCCGGCCCGCTCCGTGGTCCTGAGCACGCTGCTCAAGGGTAAACGGGGCGAGAAAAAGCTGGTGCCCTCATCCATTGCCCACCAGATCTTCGGGCGGGCCGGCCGGCCCCAGTTCGACAAGCAGGGCTATGTCTTCGTCCTGGCCCACGAGGATGACGCCCGCCTGGTCAAATGGAAACGCAAGTACGAGCAACTCGGCGACTCCAAGGATCCCGGCATCCTGCGGATCAAGAAGGAGCTCGAACGCAAGAAACCCACCCGGCGCAAGACGGAGCAGTACTGGTCCGAGGGCCAGTTCAAGCAATTGATTGAGGCCGGTCCGGCCAAGCTGTTCAGCCGCTCCATGATTCCCTATAGCGTGCTGATCTATCTGCTGACCAAGATGGGCACGCTCCAGGCGGCCCGCTCGTTTCTCTCCAGGCGGTTCAACACCGCCGAACGCATCGCCAGCTTTCAGGAACAGCTCGATTTCATGATCAACAACCTCGCAGGGCTGGGATACCTGACCCGCTCCGAGGACGGCGACCAGGTCACACTCCACGACAGCATCCACAAGCTGCTCAATTTCCGCAGCATCGACCCGCTGTACGGGGCGTTCCTGACCGAACAGCTCGTCTACAGCAATTTCGAGGAGAAGGTGCTCGCCCTGGAGAGCGTGCTGGAGGTGCCGCCGACCATTGTGCGGAAGGTGCGCATCCCGGAACTGCCGCCCGGGCCCCTGCAGACCCAGGTCCTGGAGCCGATGTTGGTGCAGATGGGCGCCCTGGTCGCCCGGCCAACGGGTGCGGCCGTTGACGAAGAACTGGCCGACGAAGACGATTTCTTCGACGAAGAGGAGCAGGAGCGTCCGCCGACCTTCCCGGAAATGCTCAAGCTGGTCTTCGAGTCCCGGCTGGCCGCCCCGGAGCCGGTGTTCGTGCAGCCCAAGTGGATCGGCGGCGGCGTGGCCGAGGCCGGCGGCGACTTCTATCGTTTCGTCAAGTCGCGCGAACTGATCAAGCAGGAGGGCCTCATCCTGCGGCACCTCCTGCGCCTGACCATCCTGGCCGGCGAGATGGCCGCGCTGACCGAAGATCCCGACTACATACGGATCGGCGAGGTCGCCACTAACGCCTGCAGCAGCGTCGATCCGCGCTACACCGCCCGCTTCCTGGAGCAAGCCGAAGCGGTGAAGAAAATGGCCACGGTTTAGAACGAGAGGTGAGACGTGAGAAGTGGGAAATACTTGCGGTGGACTGGATGCTCGTTTGCCTGGATCCTCTTTTGCACCACCGGCATAGCCATGGGCCAGGAGCCACCGACGTCCGTGGAAGAATCCAAATGGACGCTGGACAGCGGCTCCGTGCGCATTGAGTTCCAGGTAGTGGACAAACGCCTCGTGATCGCATCTTTGGAGGACAAGCAGGGGCGCGAGTGGCTTGGCCAATGGCCACAGAATGCCTCATTTTGGCTACTGGCCGTGCGCGGTCCTGAATCGGCAACCGTGGAACTGCGCAGCGCGGATCTCGCGCCAACGGTTCTCCCGCAAGACAGCCAGGCATCCAGGGGCTCAAGCCTGCGATTTGCATGGGAGGCTGCATTGGGCGGGAAAGCGGGGCTTATTAGCTTGACCGTTCGGAGCGACCCGCAGACGGGCCTGGTCCTCTGGTCTCTGGATGCCCGGCTGCCGGAAGGCTGGCACGTCGTCAGGGCCGAACCGCTCATCCTGCCGAATCTCAAGATCGAAGCGGGGCTCAAGATGGCCGCCCCCGTCGGCTGGGGCCTGGAGTACGACGTCAAGCCGGGCATGGGCTACAGCGGCAACTATCCGTCCCTGGTGGCCTCCAGTTCCTTCCTGGGCTTCTACCGTGAGAGGCACGGACTTTACCTCGGCGTTCACGATCCCGACGGCCACCACAAGCACCTTGGCGTCAAGACCGACCAGACCGCCGCCCGCGTCACCATCACCCACTGGCCAACCGAAGCCGACAGCCAGGGCGGGCACTACGCCCCCGCTTTTGCCTGTGCCATCGGCGGGTTCAAAGGCGACTACCTCGGCGCGGCGGCCTTCTACCGCGCGTTCGTCGTCCGGACGCCCTGGGGGCGCGGCATGACCGCCGGCCCCTACACCCCGCCGGAGTGGCTCAAGGACATCGACCTGTGGCTCATGCCCGAGCCGGAACCGCTCAAGAACGTCGAGGCCTGCAAGCGGGCCGGGGAATTCTTCGGCGTGCCCATCGCCCTGCACTGGTACCGCTGGCACGAGATCCCCTTTGATACCCTCTACCCGGAATACTTCCCCGCTAAAGAGCACTTCAAGGAGGGCGTCCGGGCCCTGCAGGAGGCCGGCTTCCGGGTCATGCCCTACATCAACGGCCGGCTGTGCGACCCGAAATCGAAAACCTGGACCGAGGAGCATGCCGATCAGTCCGCCGCCCGGAAAGAGGACGGCAGCTTCTATACGGAAATCTACGGTTCCAAGGTGCCGCTCAACGTGATGTGCCCGGCCACCAAGCAGTGGCGGGACAAGGTCGCCGGCATCGTGGATCGGCTGTTCAACGAGTACGGCGTGGACGGCGTCTACATCGACCAGATCACTGCCGCGGCGGCCATGCGCTGCCATGCCACTGACCACGGCCACAGCCCCGGCGGCGGGACCTTCTGGGTCAATAGCTATCGCACCCTGCTCGACGACATCCGCAAAAAGATGCCCCCCGGCCGGATCCTCACCTCCGAGGAAAACGCCGAGTGCTGGAACGACCAGTTCGACGCCCTGCTGATGGTCAACACACCCGCCGACAGCAACCGCCGAATTGTCCCGCTTATGCCCGCCGTCTATGCCGATCGTGTGATCACCTTCGGCTTCCAATACATCGTGGCCGGCGACATCCAGAATTCGCTGCCCTTCCGCGCCAAGATGGCCCGGGCATTCATCTGGGGCGCCCAGCTCGGCTGGGTGCGGGTGGAGGCGATCATGGCCGATGACGCAAAACGCGAGGCGGAGTTCCTGCGCGACCTGGCCCGCTGCCGGCGGCACGGGCACGAGTTCTTCGTCGGCGGCGAGTTCCTCGGCGAATTGGAAGTAGCTGGCGACAATCCGCCGCTCAAGGTCGAGGGCGGGACCATCTCCCCCAACCGCTATGCGGTGAACCTGCCGGCCGTTCTGGCCACCGCCTGGCGAAACCAGGCCCGTGCCGGCGTCGTGGCCGTGAATATGTCCGACCAGGAGCGACTGGTCACGCTGAAGCTCCCGCCGGCGCTGCTTCCACCGGCAGGCCAATCCCTTCAGGGAGAAATCCTCGGCCCGGAAGGTCCCCTGGGACCGGTCGAGGCCAAGGGAGAACTGCCGGTCAAACTTCCGCCGCGTTCGGCCCGGCTCTTCCGGTTCACCGTGGGGATGAATTGAGACCCTTTCCGGTCCGGCAGTTTCGCGCTTCGGCCCATGAGGCGGGACGCCCAACGCACAGGATTCATTCCGAATCCGCCTGGTGAGGCGCAAAGCCGCGGTCCGAGGGGTTTGACCCTTCCGACGGGTGAGGCTATCTTCGCCGTTGGAAAATGCGGTTCGGAAAGACCGCGCAGGCCGGTTCGCCGGACCTGCCTCGATGTAACGACATCGGGTCTGCAGACCCGACCCAAGGGAGACACGACATGACGCGGGCAATCAGAATCGGCTTGACTGGTATCGCGGCCCTCTGCGTGGCCGCGGGGTGTTCAAAACAAACCCGAACCGTGACCCTGCTGGGCGACTCACGGCAGGCCGGCTGGACGGAGCTGTTCAATGGCCGGGACTTCGGCGGCTGGCGGGCCATGGACCCGGCCAATAACAAGTGGATGACGGCCGCACAGGTCTCCCTGGACCCGGAGGACGACGCCAAATTCAAGATCGTCCCCGGCTCCGGCATCCTGGTGAACGGGCAGAAAGGCAACACCAGCAACTTCTACACCATCCTCGAACACGGCGACTGCGAGCTGCACATCGAATTCATGGTGCCCAAGGGCTCCAACTCGGGCATCTACTTCCAGGGCCGCTACGAGATCCAGGTGTTTGACAGCTTCGGCAAAGAGCAGGTGGAGTTCAGCGACTGCGGCGGCATCTACGCCCGCTGGATCGACAACGCCAACGTCGAAGGCCACGCCCCCCGCACCAACGCCAGCAAGGCGCCGGGGCAGTGGCAGAGCTTTGACGTGAAGTTCACCGCGCCCCGGTTCGACGCCGACGGCAACAAGACCGCCAACGCCCGCTTCGACTGGGTGCGGCTCAACGGCACGCTCATCCACGAAAACGTGGAGTTGACCGGCCCCACCCGGTCGGCCATGGGCGAAAACAAGGAGGTCTCCGCGGGCCCGCTCATGCTCCAGGGCGACCACGGCCCGGTGGCGTACCGGAACATCCGGATCCGCCTGCTGAAGTAGCTGTCAGCGGTCAGCGATCAGCTTTCAGCTTTGCAGGTTGGTTCTCGTAGTGGAATGGTTTACCGGCGTTCAGCGGGCAGTTTCCAACAAGCTGCCCGCTGAACGCTATTTTGCTGAACGCTGAATGCTGACCGCTGATCGCTGCCCGCTTCAAATCAACGACTTCAGGTGATCAATGCTTGCTGCCGCCTGTTCGATGGTCCCGCATTCCACGCTGAAGCACAACGGGCGGTTGACCGGCTTGAGGATGTCGATGATCCGCTTCCAGTCGATCACCCCCTCGCCGCAGGCACAACCCACCGGCGTGCCGGTGACCTTGCCGCGCTCCGCGTCGCTCTGCTGAATGGTGATATCTTTGGCGTGGACATGCACCACCCGGTCGCGCACCCGCTCCAGCCACGCGTAGGGATCCTCGCCGGCCAGGTAGGAGTTGCCGGTGTCGAAATTGATGCCGATGGCCGGTGACTTCACCAGTTTGCAGATACGATCCAGACCGGCCGGCGTCTTGCTGTACTGCTGGTGCGGCTCCAGGCCGATCTGGATGCCCCGCTTCTCGGCCGCCCGGGCCGCCAGCGTCAGCACGTATTTCATGAGCAGGTGATCTTCCTCTTCGCTGGTGAAGTCGGGCTTGGGCCCCTCGTCCGTGTTGACCACTGGGGCCTGCAGCTCAGCGGCAAAGCGGATGGCCGCGCGGAGATAGTTCACGGAGACATCCGGCTTGCACAGAGCGGTATGAGCGCTCACGCTCGAACAGCGTACGCCGTACTTCTCGCAGATCGCCCGGATATCCAGCGGATCATCCCACATGGAAACGGAGTGAAAATAGCCGGCCTCACTGAGCAGTTCGCGACCCCAGTGCAACATCGGCTCGATGTACTGGTAGCCGAGCTGCGCGGCCTTCTCCACGCCGGCCGCAAAGGACATGTCGTGATGCCGAACGAACTCCATGTTGACGCCGATATGGATCTGGGCCATGACATTTCACTCCGAGAAGAACCGCAGATAGACGCGAGTGGACGCAGATTACCCCATCCGCCGGACCCCTTCAAGCGTCAGAGCACAGCACCGAATGGGTTCAGAAACAGCCCCGATGGAAAGATGGAGAGTACGAGCGATGGAGAGAGGATACTGCCGGCCTATACTCTCCATCGCTCCATCTCTCCATCTCTCATACTCTCACACTTGACCGGTTCGGCACATTAAGGTCTACTTGAAGCCATGAACGGATACGAACGCATCCTGGCCCAGTTAGACGGCCGGCCCACCGACTGCTTGCCGTTTATGCCCATTACCATGATGTTCGCCGCCGATCGGCTGGGCGTTAAATACGGCCAATATACCCAGGACCACCGTGTCCTGGTGGAAGCCCAGTGCCGGGTGGCTGAGGAGTTCGATTTCGCCTACGTCTCGGCCATCTCCGCCCCGGCCCGCGAGGCCGGCGACTGCGGGGCGGCCGTCGAATTCTTCGAAGACCAGCCCCCGGCCATCATCGAGCACCAGGCCCTGCTGGCCGACTCTGCGAAGCTGGCCTCGCTGAAGGTGCCCGACCCCTGCGCCGGCGGGCGAATGCTCGACCGGGTCAAAGCCATCGAACTCTTCAAACAGCGCGTCGGCGGCCAGAAGCTCATCGAAGGCTGGATCGAAGGCCCCTGCGCCGAAGGCGCCGACCTGCGCGGCATTAACGCCTTGATGCTCGACGTGCTGGACGAACCGGCCTTCGTCCGCGACCTGTTCGATTTCTGCGTGGAGTTGGGTCTGACGTTCGCCAAGGCCCAGATAGCCGCCGGGGCCGACTTGATCTCCATCGGCGACGCCGCCGCCTCGCTGGTCGGCCCGCAGGTCTACGAGGAGCTGGTCTGGCCCGCCGAGAAGAAGCTGATAGCCGGCCTGCGCGCACTGGGCACGCGCGTCCGCCTGCACATCTGCGGCAACATCCGCGACCTTTGCCAGAAGGTCGGCGAACTCGGCTGCGACATCGTGGATATCGACTATCCCGTGCCCATCTCGCATGCCCGCGCCGAGATGGGTCTACGGCAGGTTCTGCTGGGCAACATCGAGCCGGCAGGCGTGCTGAGGAACGGAACACCCGACGAGGTCTTCAAGGCCATCGAGGAATGCCACCGCCAGGCCGGCGACCGCTACATCGTCGGCGCCGGCTGCGAAGTCTGCCGCGACACGCCGCTGGAAAACGTCCGCGCGATGCGCGACTACGCCCGGTCGCACAGCTAAGCGCGGCACGCGCGGCAATGGAACCCGAAGCGCAAGCGAGGGAATGAACAGGAGGCAACAGAGAGAACAGAGACTGTCACGCGGACCAGACTGCGCGAAGAAAGCCGATTGAGACGGCCATCCTCACCGCTTAACGCGCGGCACGAGTTTGTCGAGAGACTCCGCCGCTGCCTCATACTCCCCTTCCGTGCGGAAAGGATGCAATGAGAAGCGCTTCACCAGTTCCAGATAGTCATCCTGGCGGGAGGGGCTATTCCTGTTTCCGCCAGCCGGTGATTGACGGCTCATGGTGCATCCTTTCATGGATTCCTCTTGTATGCGGAAAAAAGCCATATTTAACCGGCATTCTTCGCCCGATATCTCAACCCACTGGACTTTCCCGCCGATATCACCTATACTGACCAAAAATCGAGGTGTCTTGATCCCATTGGACGTATGAGCCATTGGAGACTGCCAGGTACCGATGGCTCATTAGCGACGCGGCTTTGCGTCCGGCACATCCCGTCCTGGGGACCCCCGGAAGAGGACATCAATGAAGTTTTCCGATCTGCGGCTCATTGAGCCGATCCTCCGCGCCGTGGCCGCGGAAGGGTACACCACACCCACCCCCATTCAACAGAAGTCGATTCCCCACGTGCTTGAAGGCCGCGACCTGCTTGGCTGCGCCCAGACCGGCACCGGCAAGACCGCCGCGTTCGCCCTGCCCATCCTGCAGCGATTGATGCAGGCCAACCACCCCGAGGGGACAAATCATGAACCCACCTTCGGAGAAGGCGGGCCACCCCGCGGGTCCAACGGCCACGCTCACAGGGGCCGCAACGCTCATGCCCGCAACCCGCGCAACGGCCAGTCCCGGCGGATCCGCGTGCTCGTGCTGGCCCCCACCCGCGAACTGGCCGCCCAGATCAACGACAGCTTCCGCGCCTATGGCCGGAACACGCCCCTGCGCTCCACCGTCATTTACGGCGGCGTCAGCCAGCATCCCCAGACGCGGGCTCTGCAGGAGGGCGTTGACATCCTTGTGGCTACCCCCGGCCGGCTGCTCGACCTCATGGGCCAGGGCTACGTGGACCTGTCGAACATCGAGGTCTTCGTGCTCGACGAGGCCGACAACATGCTCGACATGGGCTTCATCCATGACATCCGCAAAATCATTCCCAAGCTCCCGCGCCAGCGCCAGACGCTGCTCTTCTCGGCCACCATGCCCGAGGAGATCCGTCAGCTTGCCGACACCATCCTGCGCAACCCGGTGAGCGTGGCCGTCACACCCGTGGCGTCCACTGTCGAAACCGTCGAACAGTCGGTGTACATGGTGGACAAGCCCTTCAAGCCGGCCATGCTGACCCACTACCTCAATAACAACGGCGTGGCCCGCATGCTCGTCTTCGCCCGCACCAAGCACGGCGCCGACCGCCTGGCCCGGCATCTGACCCGCCAGGGCATCCGCGCCGAGGCCATCCACGGCAACAAGAGCCAGAACGCCCGCAACCGCGTGATGGAACAGTTCAAGTCCAGCTCCCCGCCGGTGCTGGTCGCCACGGACATCGCCGCCCGCGGCCTGGACATCGACAACGTCTCGCACGTGGTCAACTACGACCTGCCCAACGTGCCGGAAACTTACGTCCACCGCATCGGCCGGACCGCCCGGGCAGGCGCTTCCGGCGTGGCCGTCTCCTTCTGCGACCACGAAGAACGCGGCCTGTTGCGCGATATCGAGCGGTTGATCCGCAAGCCTCTCCCTGTGTGCAGCGATCAGCCCAAGTTCACGGCCAAGGACCTCCCAGCCCGGCCATCCCGGCCGGAGCGAGCCAACAACGGGCAGAGCCCGGACAGGCGTAACGGCGAACGCAACCAACGCAACGGCGGCCGGAACGGCGGGAATCACCAGCCCCGGTCAACCAACGAGTCGCGCGCCGCCCAGGTGGTGGCGGCCGTCTGCGGAACCGGCTCGACCAGCTCTCAGGGGAGCCAGTCTTCATCCTGGGCTCCGACCGCTGCAACGCCTCCCAGGCCCACAGGCGTCGGCCACCGCGGTCGTGGCCGACTCACCGGCCGCAGGCGACGTTTGGCCGGAAGGTAGTTCCGCCGTAATAATGAAGCGATCCAACGGGTGGCCAACCTTCTCCTGAAGGTGGGCTCTCGATTTATTGGAATTGGTGCCGGGTGCCATCAGACGAAATCACCTGGCACCATGCCGGGTGCCATGCCCACCCACCTGTACTCAGGTGGGTGGGCATGCGGACGGGCATCAAATCGTGTTCATAGGAGAGGCGGGCCGCCTCGCGTATCTCTTGGAATGTGGTCCACTTGAATAGGCAACGGACCATCCCTCTTGCCGGCATAGAACCCTGCGCTCGACCAGAACCATTCCGCCGGTGTCTCGCACAAGCCGCGCCGGACAGGATTTAAATGGATGTAATCGATCTTCTCCCAAATGTGCGCGGGGGACCACAGGTTTCGGTCATGGCCTCCGCCTCGCTGCCAGAAGCGGAGCACGCACCGGCCGTTGGGCTGCCGGTCGCGCATTCGTTCGAGAAAATGGGGCGCGGTGGCCTTCAGAAACGCGATGGCTCGGTTGCTCACCGGTTTCTTGATGGACGTGAGGATGGCGCTCACGCTGTAACCGATCTTCAATGGGAATAACAGCAGGTGGGCATGCTCGGGCATGAAGACATAGGCCCAGATGTGGAACTCATGAATCTGACGAGCGCGATCAATCGCCTCGACAAGCCACTGCCGCGAGCGGTCCTTTGAGAGAAACGGCTGGCGTTGGAAACAGGAAAAGGTAAACGAGTGGGCGTGGCCAGGATCATTGTATCGTCGGCAGGTCTTGCGATAGCGATGGTCGTTGTCCGGGTCGGGCGGGGACATGATCTCTTAATCTACAGTAATTTCTCGGGCTCGTACCACCGGTAGATGGAGCACCTCGAGCGCATTCCGATTTCGGGGTTTCCACATGCCCACCCGCCCGAGTACGGGCGTGTGGGCATGGCACCCGAGCTGCTGGCGAAGCTCAGTCCATCCGAATCCGTAGAAATCACTCCGACTCCCGCACCGCGTACCGCGCCGCCTGCTTGATCCAGTCGAGCCGTCTGGTCGGCAGCAGGCCGTAGTTCTCCACCACCGCCGTCCGCACGCCCAGCCGGGCGGCGGTGGAGAGCGCCCGCACCAGCGTCGTCGAGTCCGGGCATGCCGGAGCGCACGCGCTGACGCCAACCTCCACTTTGCCCAGCTCGCCCGCGTCGGCCACGGCCGCCTGCACGACCGGCTCCACTTCGTCCGCCGGTTCAGGGGGCGAAGTCAACAGCGCGTCGCAGTGCGCGCTGATGGCCGCAAAATCGCTCCCGGTCGTCAGCCGGTCACCCGCACGGCGCACAACCAGCCGGCACCGGCACGCCCCCCGCAGCAGTTCGATCAGTCCGGTCACCTGCCGTACGCCCCACGCCGCGTAATCACCCAGGATCTGATCAGAGGCAACCAGAGCCTCAACGCTCTTGGGCACCGGCTCGCCGGTGGCCAGCGCCCGTTAGAGCAGGACCGTCGCCGCCCGCGCCGCGGCCGCCGCATCAATCCCCTCGCCCGTTGCCGCCTGCCGGCAGGACTCGCAGAAGCACAAGCCCAGCAGCCACTCGCCCGTCGGCCCCAGGTCCGCGCACGTCTCCCGGCCCCAGTTCCGCCCTCCCGCCGGCGGAAATGAGGCCGCCTCGATCTCAAGCGCCGCGAACGGGTACGACGTTGAAAGGTCGCTTACCAGCGCCCGCAGGTACTCGCGAACGTCCGGGTTGCTCGGGCACAGCCAGGCCGGGTGCAGATCGCCGAAGACGTCCTTCACGGCCACGAATTCATGCCGCGACGCCAACGCCTCGCTGTGACAGCCAACGATCCGCCCGCGCAGGCTCAGCCCCAGACGCTCGCACCCCTCGGCCACCGCCGCCAGCGGGTTGGTCTTGCGCAGCCACTCAGCCACCACGGGCCGGAGGCGCGTGGCCGCGTAGGCGTCCTTGTTCGGCTGGAACTGTAACCCGCCTTCGGAACGGAACGTCCGCGGCGACACCCCCCGGTGCGGCCGGAGCAACCCCACCCGCGGACAAGCCACGGTCACGCTGACGCCATCCGCCCCGGCCTCGCCCTTCAACCGCCCCAGTACCTCGTCGATGCCCTCGTCGACGAGATCCCAGAGGTGACAGGACACGTAAGTTTGGAACATGGCGCACCTGCCATCCATAGTGTCTAATGACTATTGACCAATGTCTAAACAATGTCGAATGTCCTAATGACTAATGCCTGAAGGATGGCCGCCGCTCCTCAGTCATTAGACATTAGAACATTCTTTAGACATTAGGATTTAGACATTAGTCATTCTGCTGCCTCATTGCGTTATCGGCTCCAGCAGGATCTTCGCCCCCACGACCCTCAGCGGGAACTCGCTCGAAGCTGGATCGCCGGTGTCCTGGACGGTCACCTCCGCCCCCCAGGCGCCAAGCTGCTCGTATTTGAGCTCGCAGATGATCGGGGCCCGCAACGACGCAAGGTTCACCTTGCCGGCCAGGCCCTCAGCCTGAGCCTCCGGCGAGTTGAGCGCGGCCCGCAGCAGCGCACTGGCGTTGATCGGAATCGATCCGGGCGAAGCGGACGACGATCCCCCCTGCCGCGTATCCGGCGGACCAATCGGGGTGCCATCCGCGATCACCCGCACCTGTCCGTCCCTGGCCCCCCGCTGGAAGGCCACCACCGTCGAGGTCAGCGGCACGTTCTGGCGTTCCTCTTCGACCGGCGCCCGCCTGCCCGGTTGCCGCGCGACCGCGGCGGGATTGGTCCGAACATCCACGTAAACCATGCACGCAAATGAGCCCACCGCCTTGCTGGAGCGGTTCTGCTCCAGCGAATTGAGCATGCCCTGGCGCGCGTTCTCATCGGGAAGCCCCTCAAACTCCGCCGCCTCGGCCGTGGTCATCCCGCTCAGGTCGCGCAGCAAGGCCAGTGCCGGCCGGGCGACCGTCTCCTGCTCATGGACCGTCAGCGTGACCAGTTGCTTGGCCTCCAGCCCCTGCTTGATGGCCAGGTTGACCTTCCAGCGCTGCTTGGCATCGCTCATCTTCTGGATCGCACTCAACGCGGTCACCGCCAGTTGCAGCGTCTTGGGGTCCGTGCTCACGAGCTGGTTGGCCACGAACACCGGCAACGCTTCACGGGCGGCCAGATTCTTGTCCCGGCCAAGATTCTGGATCCAGTCCTGCACCCGGGCTTCGCCGCCCTGGGCGCCCTTCAACTTCTCGCTGAGCTCCCGCACCAGCCCCAGACCCAGGAGCGTAGCCGCCGCCTGCCGGGACGTCCGCGAATCCGTGTCCGGCGCTACCGCCACCGTCGCCAGCAGCGTTTCGAAACTCACCTGCGAACGGTCCCGCCCTCCAGACCGGCTCGACCGCTTGATCGGCGCCTCGTAACCGCTCTTCAACTGGTTCGTGGCCAGCTTGAGCATGGCCGCCCGCACCTTCGCGTCGCGCTTCGTCTCGCTCGAACCCAAGAGTTCAATGAGCTTCCTGATGCGGTCGGATCCTGCCACCGCGGACAGATCCGCCCGGGCCAGCGTCTCCAGAATCAGCCGCTGCACCTCCGCCGGCTGCCCCTCGCGCATGGCCAGGGTCAGAATCGGATCCTCTTCCCTGTTGACCACCACCGGCGTATCGCTGAAGGCGTTCAGAATCTCGGCAAGCTGCCGGCCCGACGCCCGCTTCAGCAGCACACTCAGAATGGCCTGCTTGACCTTGACGTCCTCCACCTTGGGCACGCGGGCCAGGAGTTGCCCCACCGCCTCTTCGCTGGCGAACTCCAGCGCGCTCACCGTCTGCTCGAACGGGTTCGACAGCACTGCCGCGAGGGCCGCCTCGAGAACCGGAGCATGCTTGCACTTCAAACACCCTACCAGGAGCTGACCAATATTCTGCTGGCCCGGCACCAGCGGCAGCCCCGTCAGCGTTTCCACCGGAGCCTGCTGCGGTGGCGAGGTCGAACCCGTGGCTTCATTGGCCGCCTCGATCGCCGCCCGGGCCTCGCGCAGATCGGCGAAGTAGGCTTCCACCTCCGCCACCAGGTTGCGCACCACGTTCGCATCCGCCGGGGCGACCACCGACTCCGCAAACTCTTCCGAAATGTCCCTGTTCAGCAGATTGAACGCATCCCGTCGGACCTGCGAACTCTCATGTCCCAGGGCGGCCAGCAGCACCTGTTCAATCTTCGTCACTGCCGGGCTCGCCTTTATTGCCGTACCTCCGGTAGCCTGCCCTTTCCCCACTTGCAGCCGAATCGCGTTCAGCTTGCGCAGCGCCGCCGACGCGACCGGCGCCGATTTCGCCGTCGCCTGACCGGCCATGATGGAGATGAGCTGGTCGCGCTCGGCCGTCTGGAGGTTCTCCACCTGCTTGCTCAAAGCCCTGACAAACTCGATGTCCAGCGAGATCTGCAACTCGCCCTTCTTGTACGTGCACTCCAGCGTCTTGAGCGTCTGCGGGATCTCCACGACGTACGCCGCGTAGCCCGAGTTCGGCTTCGATTCCTGCATCGGCCGGTTCGATGAGCGATCGATCCGGCCCGAGGGCCGCCCCTGACCGGGCGCCGGGCGAACGATCGGATGCATAATGTTCTTCACGATGACTTCGTTTTCGAGCGGCTGCCCATCGGTCGGTTGCCCCTGCTGGACCGGCCGGACCAAGACCTGCTCCCACAACGGCTCGCTGCCCGCCTGCATTTTGAGTTCGGGGATCCGCCCGCGATTGGCCAGCGGGTCATCGCCCGAGGCAGGCCCGCCGGTCCCGTCGCTCCGCTCCAGCAGCGCCAGCCCGGTAACCGAATAGGGCCGGCCATCGTCACCAACCACTCTGACGTCGCCTTTGCTGAGGACCAGCGGCATCGCGCCCGCCTGGAACGCAACCGGCAGAATCAGGAACACCCGATCTTTGCCCCGCGGCGACACGACCTGACCCTCGTCCTGGATGGCGTCCACAATCAGCGGCTCCTTGAGTCCGCAGGTGAAGTCGAACTGCACCGGACCGCCGCCTTGAACATTCCACTTCTGCGCCAACTCCTTCACCGCCGGATCGTCCTTGTTGATCGCCAGCGCCGTGGTCAGCACGGCCCGCGCGGGCGCTGGCAACCCGGCCTCGTACAGCCACAGGGCGATCTTGGCCCGCCCCGCCGCATCCTTGGGCGAGAGTTTCTTCTCCCGCAGCTTCGCCCGGTGGGTAAACCAGAATTCATTCCACAACCGCGGCGTCTGCTTCTGGCTGTCTTCCAGCAGCTCCGGCTGACGGGCGATAATCTTCTCGACCGCGATGGCCGCCAGATCCCGCTTCTGGCTCAAGACCAGGGTCTTGCCGATCTCGATCAGTTCCTCGACCGTCTTGGCCCCGACGATCTTCTTCATGTCGTCTTCAGGCCCGGTGGCTTCCGGCTGGTCCGCCTGTTCCGGCCCGGCAGGCTGCTGGGGGCTTTCCTGTTGCTGCCCGAGCCGCCGCTCCACGTTCGAATAAGCTCCGACTTGCCCGAAAGCCGGCGCCAACCCTCCGGCCACAGCGGCCATCAGAACTGCCGCAATCGCGGTGCGTACCGGGACGATCCGACCATTTTGTGCGTCCATACTGAAATCTCCCTGCCTGAAGGTTCCTCCCCACCTGCTCAAAGCCGTTCTGGCGTCATTCTAAGTAGTCCCTAAGAGTCTATTCTGCAAGGCTGTGCGCCATCGCTCTGGGGCCGTGCTGGACCACGCCGCTGGCCGCCACAATAGCATGGCCGGCCCTCATATCGCAAAAGGCCGGCCACGTCGAGGACTACCAGCGGATGTTCGAGCAGCGCATTTCCGGGACAGGCCCGCTTCCGCCGCCCGGCTGCGAGGGTTACCAGAAGATCACGTACAGGGCCAACGTCGCGAGCGTAACCAGCACGCCCCAGACCTTCACGTCGCTCTTCGATTCGAGGTTTATCTTCTGGTTAACCGGCAATTCGACCGGCTTGGGCATGGGCATGGCCAGCCGCATCACCGTCAGAACCGCCAGCACGACGAAGAAGCAGACGGCCATGCGGTTCAGGAACGCCAGGCCGGCCAAGTCCGCGGCCAACTGAGTCTTGCCAAATCCGGGGATCCTGTCGGCCCACTTGAGGAAGCCGTACAGAACCGGGTTGAGTATCAACCCGACCGTCCCACAGGAGCGCGGGGCCCGATGCACCAGCACCCCGAACAGGAAAATGGCCAGGATGCCTGGAGAGATAAAGCCCTGGAACTCCTGGATGAAGGTGAAGATGCCGCCGAATTCCGGGTCGTCCAGCATGGGGGCGATGATCATCGCAATCAACACGAAGACAACCACGCAGATGCGCCCCACGGTCACAAGCTGAAATTGCGAGGCATCCGGCTTCACCTTCCGGTAGAGATCCATCGCGAAAATGGTCGAGGAGGAGTTCAGCATCGACGCCAGCGAGCTGACCACCGCCCCGAAAATGGCCGCGAGCACAAAACCCTTCAACCCGCTGCCGGGGTGCAGCAGCTTCGCAATCAGCGTGGGGAAAGCCGCATCATAATCGTAACCCACCAGTGCGGTTGCCGCCTTGATCTGCTTTTCGGTGCCCTGGCGAATCACCTCCGCGTTGGCCCTGGCCAATTCCTCCGCCCCGAGGTCGCTGCCGGTCTCGGCTGTAGCCCCCACGAGCTGCACGTTATGTGCATAAATCTGAGCCGCAAGCTCCGGGTTTAATTTGGCGAAGTCCTCGGCGAATGGAAAGACCACTTGCTCGCCCTTGTGGAAGGCTTCCAGGATGGGACCGTTCTTGCGCGTGCCTTCCGCACGGAGATCGTTGTTGAACAGGTTGAATGCCAGGATGCCGGGGATCACCACCACAAACGGAATCAGCAGCTTGAGAAACGCGGCGAACATGATGCCCCGCTGCCCTTCGGCCAGGGACTTCGAGCCCAGCGTCCGCTGCGTGATGTACTGGTTGAGGCCCCAGTAGAAGAAGTTCGGAATCCACAACCCCACGATCAGCGCCGTCCAGGGGATCTGCGGATCCGTGTCCGGCTTGACCATGTGCAGCTTGCCCACGTCCCACGGGCCGCTGTTGAGCATCCGCAGCCGTTCAAACGCGCCCACGCCGGCCAGGTCCTCGGGTTTCACAGCGGTGGTCGCCGTCGCGGCCAGGGCCGTGGGATCGGCGCTGCCGAGGGCCCTCATCGCCAGGAAGGCAATCACCACTCCGCCGGCGATCAGTGCGGAGCCCTGGATCAGATCCGCCCATGCACAGGCCTTCAGCCCGCCGGCGAACACGTAAACCGCCGCCAGCGTGCCGATGATCCAGCAGCCCACCGTGATACTGCCAAGGTCCAGCCCCAGAATCGTCTGGCCCTGGAAATTCACGGTGATGACCTTCGCACCGGAATAGATGACCGACGCGGTCGGCACGCCCACCAGGATGATGAGCGTCGAAAACGCCATCACCGTCCGGGCAAACGTGTTGTAGCGGTACTCGAGGAACTCCGGGATAGTGTAGATGCCGCTCTTGAGGAACTTGGGCAGAAACAGAAAGGCCACCACTACCAGGGTGATGGCCGCCATCCACTCGTAGCTGGCGATGGCCATGCCCAGCCAGTTGGCAGCCTGGCCGCTCATGCCCACGAACTGCTCGGTGGAGATGTTCGCCGCGATGAGCGAAAAGCCGACCAGCCACCAGGTCAGCCCGCGTCCGGCCAGGAAGTAGTCCTGGGCCCCGTGTTCGCTGCGGGTCTGTTCCCCGCGGCTCTTCCATAGACCAATCGCGATGACCGCAATGACGAAAAGTACGAAAACCAGGATGTCAAGAAATCCCATGGGGCCGGCTCCTCTGCTATTGGGGGCGAGTCAAAGATGAGCTCGATTGTTCAGACGCCACAAACGAACACCGATGGAAACGGAGGCATTGGAAGCCCTCCGCATCCATCGGTGTCCATCAGTGACGGGATAATCCGTGCCATCGGCGGCCGAATCACTGGGTCATTTCGTCGAGAACTTATAAACCGTCGTCTGCCGGTACGTCTCCCCCGGCCGCAGGACCGTGGACGGGAACTTCGGCTGGTTGGGCGAATCCGGGTAGTGCTCCGCCTCCAGGCAGAACGCGTAGCGGAACTTGTACGGTTTGCCGCCCTTGCCCACGGTCGTGCCGTCCAGGAAGTTGCCGGAGTAGAACTGAACCGCCGGCTCGGTGGTGTACATCTCCAGCATCCGGCCGCTGGTCGGTTCGACCACCCGCGCGGCCAGGGTCAACTCGCCGGCCTTGGGCTTGTTCAGCACCCAGGCGTGGTCCCAGCCGTTGCCGAACTTCACCTGCTCGTCGTCGGCCTTGATGTTCTTGCCGATCGGCGTGGGCGTGGTGAAATCAAACGGCGTGCCCTTCACCGGCCGCAACTCGCCGGTCGGAATCAGCGTCTTGTCCACCGGCAGGAACCGGTCGGCGTTGAGCATCATCACGTGATCCAGCACGTCCCCGTTGCCGGCACCGGCGAGGTTGAAATAGCTGTGGTTGGTCAGGTTCACCACCGTCGGCTTGTCCGTGGTGGCCTCGTACTTGATCTGCAACTCGTTGTCCCGGGTGAGGAAGTACCACACCGTCGCGTTCAGGTTGCCCGGGTAACCCTCTTCCATGTCCTTGCTCAGGTAGGTGAGCTTCAGCCCCACCACGTCCGCACCCTCGACGGGCTCCGCCTTCCACAGCACCTTGTCGAAGCCCTTCTTCCCTCCGTGCAGGGAGTTGGGGTCGTTGTTGATGAACAGCTTGTACTCCTTGCCGTCCAGGGTGAACTTGCCGCCGGCGATGCGGTTGCCGTACCGCCCGATCAGCGCGCCGAAGTACGGGCTGTTCTTGATGTAATCGGCAAGATTGTCATAGCCCAAGGCCACGTCCTCGAACTTGCCGTTCTTGTCCGGCACCACGATGGAGGTGATGATCCCGCCGTAGTTGGTGATCTGCACCTTCATCCCGTTGCCGTTGGTCAGCGTATACAGGTCGGCCGTCTGCCCGTCGGGGGTCTGGCCGAAGGCGGTTTTTGTGATGGTCATTCCACTTTCTCCGCTGGTCCGGGTGGTCGTCTCTCGATCGAAAGATGTCTGCGAGCAGGCCCCCAGGAAGAGTGAAAGCAGTCCAAGCCCCAGCGCCCATCCCAGGCGAACCGGCGAGTGCGTCATTGCAGTTCCCTTTCGTGCTGTCGGATCAACTTTCGTGCTGTCGAGTCAATATGTACCGCGTACACCGCGCAGCCTCCCGGCGGCAAGGCCGGGAAAGGCGAGCGCGCATTCTACCCCCGCCCCGCCCCCACGCCAATAGCCACGTCGAAGCTCAGCTTGAACTGCCCCTGAGACGACTTTCCGCCACTACCCTTCCTGATTCCGGGACATGGTCCTGCCAGTGGCGAACAAGGCTCCTTCTGTCCTGCCTGGCGGCAAACAAGCCCCGTTCTGCTCAGCAACAAGGCAGGGCGTCACACCAAGGCAAGGCTTCGCACCAAGGCAGGCCTTCACACCAAGGCAAGGCTTCGCACCAAGGCAGGCCTTCAC